>DATHOK010000133.1:0-10075 GCA_035484995.1 Verrucomicrobiia bacterium
GTCACGGTGAGCGTCTCGCGCACATTGTGATCGGTGATCAGCACTCCGATGCCGCTGGCCCGCAGGCCGCTGATGATTTTCTGCAGGTCGAGAACGGCGATGGGGTCGATCCCGGAAAAAGGTTCGTCGAGCAAAATGAAGGTTGGGTTGATGCACAGGCAGCGAGCGATCTCCACGCGACGGCGCTCGCCGCCGGATAGCGCGTAGCCCCGGTTCTGCCGGATGTGCTCAAGCCCGAGTTCATCGATAAATTTCTCCATCTTCTCGCGGCGCTCGTGCCAGGACATAGGCTGCGCCTCTAACACAGCGAGGATATTTTCTTCGACGGTAAGTTTGCGAAAAACCGAAGCTTCTTGAGGGAGATAGCTGATGCCATACTGGCGCGCCCGCAGGTACATGGGAACGTCAGTAATGTCCTGACCGTCGTACAGCACCCGGCCAGTGTCAGGGGGGATCAGGCCTACGATTGCGTAAAACGTGGTCGTCTTGCCTGCACCGTTCGGGCCGAGTAAACCAACTACTTCGCCCTGTTCGACCCGCAGGCTGACACCATTTACGACCCGGCGTCCCCGGTACGATTTGCCAATCTCATCGGTGGCTAGGGTACGCATTTATGTTGCCATTAACGGGCCACTCGGGTCTGAGTTACCACAGGAGTACTTGCTTCGCCTTCTACGAGCACCCTATCATCGCCCCTAAAGAAAGTCAACGAAACGCCGGTAACTTTGCCCCGTTCGGCATCAAAAATGCTAGGCGGTCCGCCGGTGAGCACGAATTTGTCGTCGGAGGTGGTATAGACCAGGGTTTTTCCTTCGGCTCGCCGGGTCGGCTGCTGGACGACTACGTTGCCCTTCGCGACTAGATGGTCGAGCTGTCCTGGCCCCGAAATAGGACCTGTAAGTGATTGATTGCTTGAGGTTTGATTGCGGGGTACAAGATAGGCGTCCATGGTGCTCGACGAGGCGGTGAAGTTGCTGCCCTTGGCCACTACTCCTCCTTCATAGTGAGCCAGGCGGTCGGCATCGGCGTAGGTCAGCCGGGCAGAGGTGATGGCTATGGGGGCGTCGCCGGGCTTTTCCTCTGGCTTTTTCTTCGCTTTGCCTTCTCCTCCAACCTGGGGTTTGCCGGGTAGAGTGGTATTCGGCTGAACTTTGCCGGGCTGAGAATTATTCGGTTGACGATTGCCCGATTGACCCAGCTTAGCTTGGACGAGCACAGTTGAAACCGGTTGCGTGGCCGTACCTTGGGCGACCAGGAAACGGCGGTCCCGGTCAAACTGGATCGAGGGGGCTTCGACGATATTTGCGTCTTGCCACAGACGGGCATTGCCCCGGTAAAGGGCGATCGACGAAGAGTTGTGCGCCGTCATGGTGGCGGAGGTGACGTGGATTGGCGAAGCGGAGGCCAGGAGCGCTCCGTTCGGTTGCTCCTGGAGTTCACTGTAAGTGCTTTTCACGTCTTCGTCGGCAAAGGCGTCATCGGTAGCACGATTGATGCGGATGGTGCGTGCCGTGGTTACCATGCCCCCCTCGGAGACGCGCGGGCTGCCGGTAGGCACGCTGCCACTTAGTACAAGGATCCGGTCGGCGGGAGTGTAGACCGCTTTGTCCGCCCAGGCTTGCGTGCGCTTGGTGGGAACCTGGCCGTCGTCGTAAGCCACATTTCCGTTCTGGATGATGGAGGCGATTCCTCCCTGAGGCAGAAACAGGGCATCGAGCATCTGGCTGGTGCTGACGCGATCGGGTAGTTCCGGAGTGAAGTTCAAAATCTTCGCGTCAGGCGCGCCGTGGATCGACGTCAGGCGGCTTGAGCCGTCGGCGGCTGCGGCAAATTTCGCGTCGAAACGGCCGGCTGTGACTACCGTGTGTGGGCCCGAAAGTCGCGCTGCAGGAGAGTTCGAGTTCTCGGCTGGGGAAATTGTGATCTGCGCCGCCCCGGAGGTTTCGGCGTGGTCGAACCGGTTGCCGTCCGCGATAAAGAAATCGACGGTGGGCGCGGTTAGGTCGAAATTCTGGGGTGCGGAGGCGCGCTGCGAAGCACGTTCTGAAGGGTTCGTTGTGGGCGCACCGGCGCCGTTCGGGTGTTGCGCCAAATGGACTCCGTCGGTGGCATGCACTTTCTGTAATTCGTTGCGACCGAGGAAATCGAGGATCGCGCGTCCGGCGTCGCCCTGCATGGGTTGCGAACCGTTGCGCTCGGCGTGGACATTGCCGGTCAGAGTGGCTGTGTGCAGCAGGTTTTGTTTGCCGATCAGAAACATCTCGGCTTGATCGGCGCGGGCGTGCATCTGGTCGGCGTCTTCGCCGCTGGATTCGGCGTTCACGTTGCCTGTGGCCAGGATGCGCTGCACCTCGTTGTCTGGCCCGAGAAAGAATGTGGCTTCCTCCGATTGCATGGTTCCGGCTGCACGCTCTACGCGGGGATTCTCCAGTACGACTTCGTGAGGATCGTGCGTGATTCTGCCGTGAGTAGCGATGAGGGTGCCCGCCTGTGGCCCGCCCAGCGTCACATGGATCTGCGAAACCAGCGTGAGCGTGTTGCTCTTGCTGGAATACTGCACTCCAACGGCCCAGCCTGTGGCCTGGGGCGTGCGGAAGTCAACCCGGGCGCTGGTGACCGCGTCTCCGCTATCTTGATTGAAGATGAGGTCTGTGGTCTCGAGGTGGATGGGGTTTTTGAGTTCTCGGGGAGTTCCCTGATCAGGTCCGGTTCCACCCGAAGGGTTTGATTCCAGATCGATCTGGACATCTCCGTGAGCGGTGATGTTGCCGGACTTCTTGTCGTAGGAGAAATCGTCGCCGTAGATCTGGTCGAAGCGGGAGGAATCGCGGCCGTAGAGAATCACGCTGACGTGACGCAGTTCGGCGCTGCCGTCGAGCTGGAATTGTTTGAGGCTGCCGGCCTGTACCGTAAACAGGGTTCGCTTGCCGTCGGACTTGGAGAACTGATAACCGTTCGCGGTTTGCTTAATGTCGATGCCAAGCTTGTTCGGGATTTCCTTCAGCACATTGCGCTGGCGCAGACGGGCATAGAAATACATTCCCGAAACCGTTCCGGTGAAGAGCACCGCGATCACGGCCAGCCAGCGGCGCAGGCGGTAGATGGGTAGCGGCATTGCAACTACAGTCTAATGCAAGCCGCTGACCGCGATGGCCGGGCATGCCTGAATCCGATGATCTCATCTACACTTGGAGACGATGACTCCGGAAACGTTGCCGCTGCTGGATCTCCGGCACATTCGCGTGATGCGCGGGCAGAAGGTCGCGCTCGATGACCTTAGCCTGCGTATTCGCGTCGATGAACATGTAGCCATCCTGGGACCGAACGGGTGCGGCAAGTCGACACTGATCAAGACGATTACGCGCGAGTGTTACCCGGTGGCGCGTGAAGACTCCTCGATGGCCATTTTGGGCCAGCAATACTGGAATGTGTTCGACTTGCGTGCCCATCTGGGCATTGTGTCGAACGATCTGATGCTGTCATGTACGGGAGACGCCAGCGGACGAGATGTGGTGCTGTCTGGGTTTTTCAGCAGCACGGGCATATTCCCTAACCACGTTGTCGATCCCGGACACCGGAAGCTGGCGGATGCCGCTCTGGCGCAGTTGAAGGTGTCGCATCTGGCGGAACGGGCGGTTTGTGAAATGTCGTCGGGAGAAGCCCGGCGAGTTTTGATCGCACGGGCGCTGGTGCATAATCCTCGGGCTTTGTTGTTCGACGAGCCGTGCAATTCTCTTGACCTGGCAGCCCAGCAAAGTCTGCGTCAAACTATGCGTGCGCTGGCTGATTCGGGGATTGGAGTTGTTCTGGTGACCCATGAACTGGCCGACATCGTTCCAGAAATCCAGCGCGTTGTTCTGATGAGCAGGGGAAGAATCGTCGCCGATGGCCCTAAAGATGAAATTCTGCAGGGCGAGCGGCTCGCGGCTCTGTTCGGGGTGTCGGTGGAAATAGTCCGACGCGACGGTTACTACAACATGTGGTAAACGCAGCCTTCTTTTATCCGTGCTTAGGGCTGGCGCGAGTTGGGCTCTTCTTTGTGTCGTCGGCGGACACAACTTCACTCCTGAAATCGCGCAAAGTCAGTTCGAGGCCGCCGAAGTCGGGGTGGTCGTTGTGGCCGATGGTGAAGGCAATATCGATGGCGTCTCCGGCTAAGAGCGGCGACTGCTGCAGTCGTTCAGCCATGCGCCAGCCCAGGGCATTAAAGACAGTTCTCGCTCTGCCAGTTCTCAGGTCTCGGTTCTCAGTTCTCAGTTGAAGACCCCTTGCTTCAGCTTTTTCGTTGCGACGGATGGCTGCGCCATCTGGGTGACAGCTTGGGGTGGCTAGAATCGCGACCACTGACAACTCTTCCCTTTCGGATTCGAGCGCGGACTCAAGCGCGGATCCTTGCGCGGGTTCTGGCGGAGAGAATTCGTGGCCTCCGGTGTCTTCTCCCGCTTTCAGCTTCAGCTTGATGTGTTTGTCTTTCAGGATTTTTGGGGGAGCGATCAAACGCACGCCGCGGGCGGCGAATGCGGGTTCGTGATTTCCCGCTCCGTGGGGTTCGAGCAATTGCAATACTCGAAACAGTGACGGAGTGATTTCGTTGAGATCCAGTTCTGCTTCTAGCTCGAGCACGGGATCGAAATCCGCGGGGGTCAAGCGAGTGCGCGCGAAGGCATCGAGTTCGGCGCGCAGTTGAGGCACGTTATTGGATGGCATGGCGAAACCGCAGGCGTGGGAATGTCCGCCGTAGCGAGTGAAAAGATTGTGTGAAGACTCGACCGCCTCGAGCAGGTGGAAGGGGCGAATGGAGCGGCCGGAACCGAAGGCCTCATCGCCTTCGCGCGCGATGACGATGGCGGGGCGGTGGTAGCGCTCGACTACGCGCGTGGCCGCAATGCCGATGACACCGCGGTGCCAGCCTTCGCCATCCACCACGATGCAGTAGGCCTCGGACAGGGCGGGATCGCCACCGATGCGCTCTTCGACCGCGTGCAGAATGCTGCGCTCTTCTTCCTGGCGGTCGGCGTTGAGACGATCGAGTTTGGCGGCGAGTTCCCGGGCTCGCGCGGGATCCTTCACGCTGAATAACTCGATCACGTCGCGGGCGACATCCATGCGCCCGGCGGCGTTGATACGGGGCGCGATGCGGAATGCGACTTCGGTGGAAGTAGGCGGGCGCTTGGTGGAAATCTGCGCTACTTCGAGCAGGGCCTTGAGCCCGGGATTCACCGCGCGGCGCAGGGCATCGAGGCCAAGACTGGCGAACACCCGATTCTCGCCGGTGAGCGGAACGGAATCGGCGATGGTGGCAATCGCTACGACCTTCATGAATGATCGCAACATGCGCAGCTGATCGTTTTTGGCCAGGCGTTCGTCGAGGCGCCGCTGCATTAATCCTTGGGCGACTTTGAAGGCTACTCCGGCTCCGCAAAGCTGTTTGTAGGGATATTGGCATCCCGCCTGATTGGGATTGACCACTGCCAACGCCCGGGGAACGCCATCGGGTCCGGGCAAGTGATGATCGGTGACGATAAGGTCGACGCCCAGCCGCTGCGCGGTTTCCGCGGGGGCGAAGGCGCGGATGCCCATGTCGACGCTGATGATGAGGCGAATACCGGCGGCCGCGGCGCGTTCGATCACATCGTCGCGCAGATCGTAGCCTTCGCGAATGCGGTGGGGCACGTGAAAATCGCCGGCACCGCCGCAGAGTTCGATTGCCGTTTTCAGGATGATGACCGCCATAGTGCCATCGACGTCGTAGTCGCCGTAGATGAGGATCGGTTCTTTTCGTTCGATGGCAGCATCGATGCGGTCGACGGCGGCGCGCAGGCCGAGCATTTCTTCAGGTGCATGCAGGTGATCGAGAGACGGGAAGAGGAAGCGAGCGGCGGAGTCGGGTTCGGTGATGCCGCGACGGATGAGCAGGCGGGCTAGCGTATTAAGAGGACTGCCTCGCTTGTTATGATCCTGAGCCTGATTCAGAATCGGGAGATCCGAAAGATCGCGGAGGGCCGTTGCCAGGCTCTGCATGCGAACCGGGTCATCGGCAGCCAGTTCCCAGCGCACTTTATTCTTAACCTTCGTCGTCCTGGTCCGGTTCGTCGATGGGGATGCCGCCAAAATCTTCGGAGACTTCGAGCAGGCGCTGGTAGCGGTCGTACCAATCGGTGCTGACTTCGCACAGGAACATCGATCCCTGATAGGCCCAGCCTAGCTGCAAGAATCCGACCTTGCCGAGGTGGGCGCGGAGCCAGCGCGCGTCTTCCACGTCGTCGCCGTCGGAGAATTCGGAGTGGGTGAGGCGCTGCACCAGTTCGTCGAGTTCCTCGCGCTCGAGCTTCCAGGAATGCATTGTCAGAAATGGAGTGCCGGCGCTCTTGGCGAGCTCGACGAAATCCTTCCAGCCATCGGGATTCGTTCCCATCTCCCACATGACGCACTGCACTTCTTCGTAATCCACGTAGCCGTGGAAGCGGCTCATGCCATGACCTTCGATGAAAGCGATCATGTCATCTTTGATGATGGTTAAATCTTCTGGCGTGGGCGACATAGCGGAGCTCGAATCAACATTGTATGCCGTTTGGGCACGAAGCTGCCAGCGTAGGGGTTCTTTGAGACCAGCCTGTGATTGTTGAACTTCACCTTGCGTTGGGTAACAGGCCTTTCTCGACCAGCACCGGAGGCTTGCGGTGCCGGGTGACCTGCTCATAGGCATAAGCCCAACCTAGCAAATCCCCGTCTTTCCAAGGGCGGGCGGAGATCTCCAGGCCGAAGGGGAGACCGCTGGGATAGAACCCCCCGGGGACGACTACCGCGGGAACGCCGATCATGTTGACCCATCCCGTGTCGCTGTGTGGACCTCCGCTGATGTTTCCATCCTGGGGCATGGTCTCATCGGGTGGAGGCATTTGGGTTGCGGGATAGACATAGCCATCGAGATGCAGGCGGTCGAGCGTTTCGTAATACATTTCGAGCGCCTTTCGCCTGGGCGCAAGGACATTGGCTTCGGCCTGCGGATCGGTCTCGAAGACGGCCTGGGTTAATGGCGGGCGATCTTTTCGGGTGAGATCGTCGACACCTCCAATGATGGTGGAGGGCAAGGGAGAGCCGAGGGCCTTTTGGTATTCGTCGGCCGAGCGGTATTGCGCCGGACCGTACTCGGCGAGGAATTTTTCCGTTCCTTCGCGGACGTAAGGGAGCGTGCCGACGCGAGCAATGGTCACTGCGAAGCTATCGGGGAGGACGGAATCGTCGAAGACCACGGTTGCGCCTGCGGCTTGCAGGCCTTCGAGCGCCTTCATGAAAGCCTCGCGGGTTTCTGGACGCAGCGGGAGGCGGGATGCGTCTGTGTCAGCTGCGACCTCGGTGGGCGACTCAGACGCGGGGATGCCCTGAAAAGGTATGCCGGCTCCTGCAAGAATGAAGGCGGGGACGCCGAAGCGTTTTCCCTTGAGCGCGTCTGGTTTCAAGTACTGCGTGTAGGGGCCGGGCTGAGCTTTTGCGGAGGAACCGATGGTGGGGGGATCCAAAGGATCTTCTCCAGCCATCACGCCGAGCGCGATGGCGGCGTCGGTGACGTCGCGGGCGATGGGACCGGTGTTGTCGAGCAGCCAGTCGAGCGGCGCGATGCCGGCGATGCTGACCAGGCCTCGCGTGGGGAAAACGCCTACGACCGAACTAGTGGCAGAGGGCATTCGGATCGAGTTGCCGGTGTCGGTTCCGTTGCCCAGCACCGCATAGTTCGAAGTGACTGCTGTGACTGTGCCTCCGGATGAGCCTCCAGGGCTGAAGCGGACGTCGTAGGCATTGCCGGTGCGTCCATAGGCAGTGCTGCGATTGGTGTCGCTGGCGGCGAAATCCGGCATGTTGGTTTGCCCGAGGATAACGGCTCCGGCGGCGCGCAGCTTGGCGATGATGGTTGCATCCTTGGGCGCGACCAGTTCATGGCCGGGGATGATGTAGCCCTTCCATCCATCCGTTGTGATTAGACCTTTTATGCTGGTGTTCGCTTTGGTCACGATCGGAACGCCCCACAGCGGGCCCCGTACAAAACTGCTGCCGACCGCTTTTGCTTCCGCGTCTTCGCGAGCGGCGGTCGCGAGAGCTCCGGGCAGGTCAAGGTTCTGCACGGCACGGTAGATTCCGTTGTACTTCTCGATGCGGGCCACATACCAGTGAACGACTTCGGTCACGCTGTACTTGTGGCTGCGGTAGAGCTGTTCCAGCTTTGGAATGGTGATTTCGAGCAGGTCTCGATCCATCGACTCTTGGGAAGCGTGTTTCGGGGTTGGTGAGGTCTGTGTCTGCGCCTGCAGGAAGCCGGTTTCGAAAACAAGCATGACAACTAGGAGATGGCAAAGAGTGGCTCGCATCTTCATGAGATCCTCTGCGCGGAATGATTGCGCAAACGATAAAGAATACTTGAGTTGAGCCGGGATGAGGTGGATGAAATGCAGGGCTGGCCTCTTTCTCGCTGGACCATTTAGAATCCTCTGTCCCACTTGCAGCAGAATCTATTAGGAGGCGCATCCGCCTTGATTCCGCGTTATACCCGTCCGGAAATGGGCCGCATCTGGAGCGATGAAAATCGCTTTCGCACCTGGCTGGCTGTGGAAGTGGCCGCGACCGAGACTTTGGCCGAGGCTGGCATGGTGCCGAAAGAGGCGGCGCGGGCGATTCGCGAGCGATCCGACTTCAGCGTGGAGCGCATTCACGAAATCGAAGCCGAGGTGCGGCACGATGTGATTGCCTTCACCACAGCTGTGGCCGAGATCGTTGGTCCGCATGCGCGCTGGTTTCACTATGGCCTCACCTCGAACGACGTGGTGGATACGGCGCAGGCGCTGCTGATCAAACAGGCTTCGGCGCTGATCGCGCAGGACCTGGAGCGGCTGGCGGACGTGCTGGAGCGCCGCGCGTGGGAATTCAAAGACACGCCGATGGTGGGGCGGACGCACGGCATTCATGCCGAGCCCATTACGTTCGGCTTCAAGATTGCAAACTGGTATTCGGAGACACAGCGCAATATTGCTCGCTTTAAGGCTGCCGCTGAAGACTTGCGAGTGGGGAAATTTTCTGGCGCGGTGGGAATCTTCGCCCACTTGACACCGGAAATCGAAGAGAAGATTTGCGCGCGGCTAGGTCTGAAGGCGGCGGCGGTTTCATCGCAAGTGATCCAGCGCGACAGGCATGCTCAGTATCTGGCTACGCTGGCCGTGATTGCCTCGACCCTGGACAAGATCGCTACTGAGATTCGACATTTGCAGCGCACCGAAGTGCGCGAGGCTGAGGAGTTCTTCAGCGAAAAGCAGAAGGGGTCGTCGGCCATGCCGCACAAGCGGAATCCGGTGACCAGCGAGCAGATCAGCGGGCTGGCACGCGTGGTGCGCGGCAATGCCCAGGCAGGGTTTGAAAATGTTGCCTTGTGGCATGAGCGGGATATTTCACATTCATCGGCGGAACGCGTGATTCTACCCGACTCGACTACGCTGGTCGATTATCTATTGAGCAAGACTGCCAACTTGATTGAGACGATGTTCGTATATCCGGAGCGGATGCGGGCCAACCTGGAGAGCACGCAAGGGCTGATTTTTAGCGGGCAATTGCTGCTTGACCTGGTGGAGCATGGAGTTTCTCGCGAGGAGGCTTACCGACTGGTGCAATCCCATGCCATGCGGGCGTGGAAGGAGGGTCTCGACTTTCACCAGTTGGTGCTCGCGGATAAGGAAATCACTGGAAAAGTTCCGCGCAAACAGGTTGAGCATGCTTTTGATTTGCCGCGCCAACTGAAGAACGTGGATAAAATCTTCGCCCGCGTGTTCGGCGCCAGTCGGCCGGCGGGAAGCTCTGGCGGATCGAATGCCGCCAGGGCTGCCAAGCGCTCGGGCACGGCAAAAAACCGGCGCTGACTTCTGCAACTTACTTCCTCCGCAACTTTCCTCCTCCGCAACTTTCCGGCACCCGCTGGGTTCACTTTACCAGAGGTAATTAACCGTACGGTTAAATCGTAAAGATTTGTCAATTGGGTCGGAGGTGACCTTATGACTGCAAGACGTTTGCTGAAAGCTGCGGGATCTTTGCTGGC
>DATHOK010000134.1:0-4544 GCA_035484995.1 Verrucomicrobiia bacterium
CGTAACCCGCAGTTCCGTCTCCGGCGATGGTGCGGATGATCCCGGTGTTGTATTCGATCCTGCGCACCCGCTGGTTCTTGGTATCGCTGAAGTACATATCGCCGGCCGCATCGAAAACTATCTGGCCGATCGAACTGCCAATTTCGGCATTTCCGGCGAGGCCGCCATCCCCGCTGTAGCCACAGATGCGTCCTCCGGCAATCTTGATGAAGGCGACCAGGCTGTTCTCCGCATCGTAGAGCGACTGCTGTTGGATTTCGCAGTTTTCGCTGGTCGACCAAAGGCTGTAGAGGTTGTCGTTTGCGTCTACCGCCATCGCGGTGGAAGGCGTGTCCTGATAGGGGAATGGATCGTAGAGAAAGATCAGGTTCTGCGGCAGCGGCTGAACCACTGACATAGCGGCGCCTGCTGTCTGATCGACAAAGAACAGATGATTGTTGGAATCCATGCTCATTTCCCCGGGGTTGGTGATCTGCGTGCTGACTAGAGTGCAGGGCGTCGTTGTTGTGCAGCTCGATACTGTCGTCCCGCTCGCCGGCACAACCGGGCCGAAGTCGTAGATCTCGAACATGGCGTTCGCCGCGGGTTCGTCGAAATAGACTTCACCGAATGTATCCACGGCGATTCCCGATGGAGATGACTCTCCGGAGGCGAGCGTTTTGAAGGTTCCGCTCGAGTCGAGCATGCGGATCAGGCCGTTGCCGGTATCGGCAATGTAGAGCGTATCTCCACCGTCAACCGTGAGGTTTTTTGCTGCGCTGAGCAGGCCAACGCTTGAGGGATAAGAACCGGGCACCGTGGTGATGGTCGACGGGATGAAGTTGATCACTGGCTCATACCCGAAGCCCCCCAAGCCGAAGGCCATGGCGACAGGCGCAGAACCGGATGCCGAATGGGTAATGAGCAGGCGGCCCAGCCTGTTTCCGGGCCCTTGAGGCGTGAAACGGACGAGTAGCGTGCAGGTAGTGTCGGTAGCATGCGAGCTCCCTTCAACACAACTCCCGCCCTGCTCGATGCGGAAGTCCGCAGTCGATTTGATGTGAAGAAGGGTATCCGGCTGAGAAAAACGCAGCGTTAGAGTGTGCACGTCACCGCTTTCTCCTGCCTTCGCTTCACCCAGGCGACGGAAATTTGCCGGCGCTTCTGGCAGAGCATTTCCTTTGGCATCGAAAGCGTGTACCTGCAGATCCCATCCGGTAGGAGGGTCGAGCGTGATGGCCGACGGGCCTGCCCCACGGATCTGTGAGTGTTCTTCTGACGCTGGCCGGGCCGGTGAGCGCACGCCTTGGTCCTGACCTGAGGCGATCATCACAGAACTCAGCACACAGGCTGAAATCAAATAGCTGGCTAATCTGGCAAAAGACATTCGTCGTAAAACGGATAAGGTCATTTCTTTGTCTCCTTGGAGTGAGTTGCGGACACTTCGAGCGTTGAATGTGTTTCGGGGGGATAGAGCGAGACTGGCTTGCTGCCTGTCCTTCGAGCCCCATGCAAGCGGCTAGCCACGCCCCAGAGCGGCGACATTATAGCGCTGATTCGGAAGAAAGCAAGCGCCGCCGAATCAGCGCGGCCGGCGCAGATGCAGTTGCACCCAGTGCTGCAAGCTGCGGGGACGCTGCTCCGCGGGCTGGTTGCCATACCACAAAATGCACGCGCTTAGCCCCAGTAGGACCAGCATCGTGGCGTCCAATATCCATCTCTTGGACCTCGCCGCCGCCGCCGGAACCCCCGGCGCCTTGCCGGGTTGAGACTCCGTGAGCTCAGCCGCCGGAAGTGTTTCCGCAGGCGCCGAATTCGCGGACGCATCACGGCTCGCTCGCAAGCTTCCTATCACCATCATCACGTTGGTTACCAGGATGACGGCAAATGCCAGCGCGGAGAGGAAGCTGACTTCACTGCGCGCCGCCACTACTTGCAAGGCCAGCACAACCGTGATCAGACCACGCGGCATGATCCACAACATCAGTTCCCGTTCTTTTGCCCCAACATCGCGAAACGCCAACCGGCTGACCTGCAAGGCCAGCCAGCGCGCGGCGAATAACGCTCCCATCATCCCCGCCATCAGCAGGGCGTGGCCGCGAAAACTTCTCAGGTCAGCAATCGCTCCGATCAACACGAAAAAAAACGTTCGCACCAGGAACGCCAGCTCAGAGTGAAAACTCAGCAGCGACTCCTGCGACTGCAGAGATACCAACTCCTCTTCCACGGCGCGGAACCGCGGATCGATTCCGGGAAAGTTCGCCAGCGTCAGCCCGAAAGCCAGAACCGCGATCAGCCCGCTCGCGCCAAGGGCCTCAGTTCCCGCATAAAGCACGAGCACAATCGAGAACGTCATTACCTGCCAGAAGCGGGCGTCCGACAACACTGGCAGCAGTCGCGACCACAGAATTCCCGCCGCCGTGGCGAAGACAATCGCCACTCCCACCTGCGTGAGCACGCCTTGCAGAACGTGCCGAGCCACCGCACCGCCCTGGCTCCCCACCCCCAGCAACAGACCTACTGTCAGCACCGCCAGCACATCTCCCCAGGAAGCTTCCAGCATCAGCGTGACCTTCACCGGCTCACGCGCCCGGAGTTGTTGCAGAACCGGCAACACCACCGTGCTGCTCGTGCATCCCAGCACCGCTCCCACCGCCAGAGCAGTAGTGACGGGCAGTCCCAGACCCTTATGGACGATGAGTCCGACCAGCGTGATGCTGAAGCCGTAGGCCAGCACTGACAACAGCAGGCTGCCGGGAAAATGCCGAATGGTACGGCGCAAATCCAGTTCCAGCCCACCCTCAAACAGCACGAGAATGATTGCCAGAGTGCCCAGCACGTTGGTAGTCGAGGAAAGATGGGCCGGGGTCACCAAACCCAGCACCGGGCCCAGCACTATTCCCAACGCCATCAGCACCAGCACATCGGGCACGCGGGTCACACGGAAGACGCGGTTCGCCAGAAAAGCCAACATCAGCAGACCGCCAACCAGACCGAGGATGAGTACGGTAGACACAGTTTGAGGGGCGATTGTCGGCTGCGCGGCCGCGACCTGTCAAACCCCTTTGGGCAAACGGTTGTTCGCCGCTGCAACTTTCTGGAACTCTATAGCAGCGATTTGGCTTGAGACCAGTCGGCTTCGGGACGTGTAACCAAGATTGCCATCGACAAGCGGCCGCGAGAGAGCGAAAACAGAGAGCATGAGGAAAGCTGGACTCGTGCTTTGTTTGCTCCTGGCCGGCTGCGCCGCGAAAAAGACGCCGGTCGCGGCCACCCCGCCTCCCATACGGAGCCAGCAGCCTCCACCCACCGCCGAGCTGATCGAACACTGTGTGGTAACCGCTCAGGAAAATGCCAACACCGTGACCTGCAGTTGTGTGCCCGCGAAGACCGTAATCGATTCCAAAACCGGCCACACCACCCTGGTTTGCAAGGCGATGAAGGAAGAAAAATGAAGGCGGAAAATCGGACCCGCGACGGCTTGTCATTTGTTGCTCGGCTCAGCGTATGTCAGACTCGGATACCAGTTCGTTCCCCGGCCCTCGGGAGTAAAATCCAGCAGGTTCCACAGCGGCCACATCATGTCGACATGGCGCTGGTTCTGTCCCGGCTCGGGCTTAGCTAACACAAGCTCGGAATGCCAGGAGTGATAAACGTTTCCGCCGCGGCGAGCAAAAACGTTTAATGACGGCTGTTGGCCTCCTTCAGCATTTTCGCCGTAGTAGTCACGGTTGTAATTGTTGCCGGCCGAAGAAAGCAGACGCAGGCGGGTCCATCCGCGCTCGCGCGCGAAGCTGCGCAGTCTCTCGATCGGCGACTTGGCCACAACCGCAAGACTTATACGCTGCTCGGCGTGGACAGCCGTCGCGTTCAGCGCGTCGATGATGGAACTGCACATCGGACACGCCGCCTTCATCTTCGGCCCAAACATAAAGCTGTAAATGGCCAGCGTGTCTTTGCCGGGCCGAAACAGTTGTGAAAGCGGCACCTGCCGCCTGGTCTGCGAGTCGCTGAGATCGGCCGAGCCTTCATCAAAGACATAGTCTTCCGGGACCTCGCCGCCCAGAGGAAGCCTGCGGCGTAACGCAGCGACTTCTTCAACCTGCCGCCTCAGGTCAATTTCGGCCTCCAGCAATTGGTTGCGGGCGCTGCGATAGGATTCACTTTCGCCGGGGAATCGAAAAGAATGAGAAGCCATAGTTCCTCCAGAGCCGCGCTCGCCGTGCTCACTGCATCACGTGCTCGACCTGAATCGATCTCGGCATTCTGACAGCTTTCGGTGGAGATTGGAATGGAGCGGTTATACTCATTGACCTGTGCTCAGATCGGCTCAGATTCGAGCAGAATTCATGACGAGGAGAATTCATGACGACGGAAATGCGCGGCAAAGTTGCGATCGTAACCGGCGGGACGTCAGGCATCGGCCGCGATACTGCTGTACTCTTCGCCCAGGCCGGAGTCAAAGTAGTGGTCGCCGGACGGCGTGAGGTCGAAGGTAACGAAACCGTAGAACTGATCCGTGCCGCCGGCGGCGATGGCCTGTTTGTGAAGACCGATGTCGCCAT
>DATHOK010000135.1:0-11988 GCA_035484995.1 Verrucomicrobiia bacterium
CTTCCGATCAGGAGCACCTAATGCAAACACACTACCGAAGCGGAATCGTATCCTCCTGCGACCATCCGCGAATCCGCCAAAAGTAGGATCAAGCAGAAAAGTATTTATCTTGACAACAGGGTGTGGCTTGTGACGATGGGCTACTCCAGGTGTATGAGCCCTCGGTGGAGAGCGGTTACCACAGCTTCCGTGCGGTCGCTGACATTCAGCCGCAGAAGAATCGCACTCACATGGCACTTCACTGTGGCCTCTGTGATGCCTAACGTAGAAGCGATATCTTTGTTGCTTTTTCCGCTTGCGAGCAGAGTGAGCACTTCTTGTTCCCTTGCGCTGAGTTCAGAATCGGGCATGCGCGATGCCAAGGCTCGGGCAACCGGAGGTGGCAAGAAGCGCCCGCCGGTATGCACGCGCTGCAAGGCCTCCACCAGTGTTTGATAGGGCATCCCTTTGATGACGTAGCCTTGGGCTCCCGCCTCCAGGGCCCGGTGGATATCGGCATCCCCCTCGTAAGTGGTCAGCACCACAAATCGGGCTCGTGGGTGAGTTTCGCGAATCGAACGAATTGAATCCACTCCGCTCATTCCCGGCAGTCGCAGATCCATCAAGGTGACGTCCGGCTTGTGCTTGAAGAACAGCGTGACAGCTTCTTCTCCGGTGCCGGCTTGGGCGACAACCGTCATGTCCGCTCGTGCGTTCACAATCGAAGCGACACCCACTCGCATCAGCGGATGATCATCCACAACCATTACCTTGATCTTCTCAGCGACTCTGTCAGCGTTGACCGTGCTCATATCTGCGAGACCCCATTTCCCGTGGCGGATGGCTTGCGAGGAACGGATAATGTCAGCTTCGTTCCAGCGCCAGATCCGCTATTCAAGGTGAGCACTCCACCAATCCGTTTTGCGCGTTCTCGAATGCCGACAAGTCCGTAGTGCCCGTTAGGCTGCGACGATACTACTTCCGGATCGAAGCCACATCCGTCGTCACGCACCTGCACACGAAAATCCCTCTTCTCGAAACTAATGTCTACGTGCACCTTGTTAGGTTGTCCGTGCCGAATCGCATTGTGCAGAGCTTCCCTCACGACCATGAGCAATTCGTGAGCCGTAGATTGGTCCAGATCAAACGGTCTTCCCGACACTCGATACTCCACCGGCACTCCAAACTCATGGCTGACCTGGTGGGCCATAGTGCCAAGTATCGGGCCAATCGCAGTAGCGGAACCATCGGCGTGGCGGAGATCCCATACCGCTTCTCTGGCCTCGTTGATGGTGGTGCGCAACTGTGTGCGTACGCAGCTCAATAAATCTTCCTTGGCGGAGGGTTCGCTGTCGTCGAGGCTGGAGTGAGCCTCCAGCAAGGCGGAAACTCCCGCGCAACCTTGAATGAGCGTGTCGTGCATTTCCCGCGCCAGTCGATTCCGTTCGTTCAATACTGCCTGAAAGCGCGAGTGCACCTGACGCATTTGGAATCGATAGCCTCCCCAGACACCGGCCGCAAGTAGTAACACACAACAGCCCAGGAACCAGGAAGTACGATAGAAGTGTGGTCTTTGAACAATTTCGACAGCGGCTTCCGCGATCTGCTGCGGATCGCTCATCTCGAACGCCTCCACGCGGAACTGATAACTTCCTGATGGAAGGTTCGTGTAATAAGCCGCGGGGCTCGCCGACGCATCCGTCCAACTCTTGTCAAAGCCCTCCAACATGTATCGAAACCTCACACGCTCTTGTGAGCGAAGCTGGATGACGTTGTAATGAACTTCGATTTTGGCATTGTCCGGGTTGAGTGAAATTTTGTTCAGGTCGGGCACGCGAAGACCATCTGCCAGCACAGAATCAATCACTACCGGCGCTGGACCTTTCGGCGGAGCGGAATTCAAGGAAACGCGGACCGGTCCCTTATTGCTGGCAAACCAAACCTCGCCTTGCGAAGTTACAACTCCACCTGGCTTCTCCGCTCCGTACATCTGGGTTGTTTCCAAACCGTCGGAGATGCCGTAGAGAGTCAAAGAAAGCGGATGCACCGGGTCTTCCGCGATGACGTCCAGTTCTCGGCGACTGATCACGGAAATACCATTGGGGCCGCTGATCCAGAAGTTTCCGGCTCTGTCTTCGACGAGTTCGTAGATGCTATTGCTGGCGAGCCCCTGCGCGGTTGTAAAGTGCGTTAGTTTTCCAAGTCGCCAACGGTAAAGCCCTCCCGTACGGGTCCCGAACCACAATCCGCCGTCGGAGTCTTCATGAATCGCCCAGACCTTTTCTTGTTGCAGTGCTTCGGTGACCGCGTCTTTGGTGAAGCGACCGCCTTCCCAATGGCTAATCCCACGGTCAGTTCCAACCCATATGCCTCCGTTGTGATCTTCCGCCAGGCTTCGAGTACTGAAATAACACAGCCCGTCACGCTCCTGGTAACTGGTAAAGCGGCTGTCTTGCCAATGGCTTACTCCCTCATCGGTCGCCACCCATATGCTTCCGTCCTTGCTCTGCAGAAAGGCACGCACAAAATTGTTGACCAAACCATCCTTCACCATATAGTGGGTCAACTTGGTGCCTGCCTGGCGGAACACGCCCCGGCCTTCGGTTCCGATCCACAGCGCACCTTCATTGTCACGAAAGACATTTCGGATGCGGACGCCGCTGATTCCTGGTATGCGGACGCGGGTTGCTTTGCCATCACGGAATAGAAACAGATTGGCTGCTGCGATCCAAAGATCGCCGTTACGGTCTCCGTACACGGTTTCCGCGTCGTAGTCACCTGCGTCCGGCAGGGTCACGGTTTGGACAGGTGTTTTGCTCAGCCTCAACATCCCAGCCTGGGTTCCGACCCAGATGTTGCTCTCGACATCTTCAAACAGGTTCAGTGCGGTGTTGCTGGGCAGATCTTCCGGGGCAGTCATCTGGGAAAATCCGTGGTTCCGGTATTTGTAGATTCCATGCCCAATGGTGCCAATCCAGAGAGTGCCGTCGGAAGTTTCTTTAAGAAACCGGACGGTACCGCTTGTTTCATTAACCTTCTGGAAAGAATCCGCACCCGAAGTCATGTTATAAAGACCGCCGATAGTGCCGACCCAAATAGTTCCGTCACTGGTTTCGGTTATGGACTTAACCCGATTCTGACTTCCTTGACCTGACAGCCGATATTCACGGAAGGTATTTCCACTCAGACAGAACAATTTTGACCCACCCGCCCAAAGGCGTCCCGCGTGGTCTTCGTGAATAGCGTGGACGGCAACCGATGGCACTCGGTCGCGATTGTCTACGCGCACAATCCGGTCCGCCGAGAATTGAAAGAGGCCGTCGTCGGTGCCGATCCATATTTTGCTCTTGCTGTCCTGGTAAACGGTTCGCACAAAGTCATTGAGCAAGCCGTCCTTTCGAGAGAAAGATCGAAACACACCGTTCCTATAGCGGATCAGTCCACCACCTTCAGTTGCAATCCACAGAGCGTCGTCGCTTGTGACGGTCAAGGCAAAGACGTTGTTATCAGTAAAAGCGGCCGTGTTATCACGATCAAATAGAACCATCCGGCCGCCATCGAAACGCAGCAGGCCACCCGTCGTTCCGATCCATAGATATCTGTCTTTGGTCTGCGCAAATGCCTGAACGGTTTCCTCGGGAAGACCGTCCTGCATCTGCCAAGTCCGCGAGGTGTAGTTGATCGGAGGGTCGCTAAGCGCGGAAGCACTTGCACACAGCACGCAAAAGCCCAGCGCTGAACTCATGATCCGAGTGAAATGCATGGCCTACGTTCCCGCTCTTCCGCGAATCGCATTATAGCGCCCGATCATCTGCACGGGCGACAAAGCCTGACATCGGCTTACAGGCGATGGAGATGGATATAGATATAGATATAGATTAGGTCAGCGGGGGACAGCGTCTCGACCGATTCAGCTCCGCAAGACCATAACAATGCCGTTAGCGTACATTGATGTGGCGGACGCTGGCGGACCGTCAAGCAGATTGCGTCTTTTGAAGACTGCCGTGAGGCGAAACCGATCGGAATCTAAGTGCAAACGATAATGCAGGTCGCAACTATCGGAGCCCGGCCTGTCCCGCGGCGGCGCTGGGGTATTGCCTTCCTGCTCGGATTCGGGGTGTTGGTAAACTACTTTGACCGGGTGAATCTCTCAGTCTCGCAAGCAGCTCTGCAAAGTGCGTTCGGCATCTCCACTGTGACTTTCGGATACTTGTTGAGCGCCTATAGTTGGACCTACGCAGCGTTCCAACTTCCGTCGGGCATCATCCTCGATCGGTTCGGAGTGAAGCTGATCGGCCGCTTCGGTACACTCTTGTGGAGCGTCGCTTCGTTCGCGGCGGCGATTTCGACGGGACTTGCGGGCTTCTTCGGAGCGCGCCTTCTGCTGGGAGTAGGCGAAGCCCCCACGTTTCCGGCGAATGCCAAGGCGATCGGCTATTGGTTTCCCGCGCAAGAGCGGAGTTTGGCGACAGCGATTTTCGATTCCGCTGCCAAGCTTGCCTCCGCCCTTGGAGTCCCGGCCATGGGGCTGGTCTTGCTGTACTTCGGATGGCGATGGAGTTTCGCCGCGACCGGATTGATCAGCCTGCTCTACTTTATTCTTTTCTACTGCTTTTACCGGAATCCCAGCGAGGATCAATCGCTCTCCGTTGCCGAACGCGATTTTATCCTCCAGGGCGGAGCGCAGCCCGAGGATCGAGGCAGAGCTGCGAAGGGCGCGCCGCTCAAATATTTGCTGAGGCAGCGAAAAGTTTGGGGGCTGGTGCTAGGTTTCGCGTCCTACAACTACACCTTCTATCTCTTGCTGACATGGCTGCCTTCGTATCTCTCGTCAGCCCATCACATCGATTTGCTGCATTCAGTTTTGTACACCAGCGTGCCCTGGCTGTTTGCAACGTTCACCGACATTGTCATGGGAGGCTGGCTGGTCGACAAACTAATCCAGCACGGCCGCGACCCGTCGTTCGTCAGGCAAGCAATCCTCGTCGGGGGCACCACGCTCGGCCTCGGGATGCTTGGAGCAGCCTACGCGCACAGCATCGTCATGGCTCTGCTGTGGATTAGTCTGGCGATCGGCGGTTTGTCCGCAGCGTCGCCTGTGGGATGGTCGATTCCGTCGCTCATAGCGCCGCGAGAGAGCGTCGGAACGCTCGGAGGAATCCTGAATTTTGGCAATCAACTTTCGGCGATTGCGGCGCCAATCGCAACCGGCTACGTCGTGCAAGCCACGCATTCGTTCTTCCTGGCCTTCGGCGCGGCAGCCGCCTTCTTGTTGGTCGGGGTCGTCGCCTACATCTTTTTGCTCGGCCGGATCGAAACCATTCCCGAGCCATAATGAGTCATGACGAGTTGAGGATGCAGAATGAAGGCGCTTCTACTTTCAAAGTACCGTCATCTTGAAATCGCGGAAGTGCCGACACCCAGACCAGGCCCAGATGAGGTCCTCGTGCGAGTTGCGGCCTGCGGAATTTGCGGCAGTGACGTGCATGGGTACGATGGATCCTCGGGCCGCCGCATACCGCCCCTTGTTATGGGGCACGAGGCAGCGGGATCGGTCGCCGCCCTGGGCGCCGGGGTTACGGATTTGACCGAGGGCGACCGCGTGGTTTTCGATTCCACCATCTTCTGCGGCATGTGCTCGTTTTGCTTGCAGGGCGAAATCAATCTTTGCGACAAGCGCAAGGTGTTGGGCGTTTCCTGCGCAGACTACTGCTGTGCTGGTGCCTTTGCCGAGTTCGTCGCCGTGCCGCGGCATGTTGTTCACCGTCTTCCGGAGAATTTGTCTTTCTCTGATGCTGCGATGCTCGAAGCCGTGTCGGTAGCACTGCATGCGGTTTCGCTTTCAAACATCGTTGCCGGAGAAGCAGCGCTCGTGCTCGGCGCCGGAATGATCGGACTGCTAACCGTGCAAGCGCTCCGGGTCGCGGGTTGCTCCACCGTTTATGTCGCCGATGTGGACGCTTCGCGGCTAAAGCTCGCCGACAGCCTGGGAGCGGAGCCTTTGCTGGCAAGGGGAAAAGATCTTGTTTCGCAGGTTGCCGCGTTTACCGAAGGAAAAGGCGTCGATGTGGCCGTCGAAGCAGTCGGACTCGATGAAACAGTTCGCACCGCGATAGACTGCGTCGGCAAGGGAGGCAGAGTCACCCTGGTTGGCAACGTCTCACCTGAGGTGGCCTTGCCTTTGCAAAAAGTGGTCACGCGCCAGATACGGCTGCAGGGGTCTTGCGCTTCTGCCGGAGAATATCCACAAGCCATCGACTTGGTTGCCAGTGGGAAAATACAGGTCAAACCGCTGATCACTGCGGTCGCGCCACTCGAAGAAGGGCCACAATGGTTCGAGCGTTTGTATTCCCGCGAACCGAACCTGCTAAAGGTGATCCTCACTCCCGGCAAAGTTGAAACGGGCGGTTGATTCCAGTTCAAATTACTCTGGTTCGAATTACTCTGGTTCAAAATTATTTATGAGCGCCGAACTTTTCGATCTGACAGGACAAGTTGCAATCGTCACCGGCTCGAGCCGAGGACTGGGACAACATATGGCCTGCGCGCTGGCGAAGGCTGGAGCGGACCTCGTAATAACCAGCCGCGACTCAAGCCACCTGTCCGCTTCCGAAGCTGCGATCAAAGCCGCTGGTCGCCGCGCCCTTTCACTCGCACTCGACGTGCGCGACCTGGAGAGCATCAAGCGTATGGTGGCTGCGGCGCAGGCCTTCTACGGGCGGCTCGATATTCTGGTGAACAACGCCGGCTGCAACGTCCGCAAACCTGCGCTAGATGTCACTTGGGACGACTGGAACCTGATACTCGATACCAACCTCCGCGGAAGCTTCTTCGTCGCTCAGGAAGTCGCGCGCCACATGATTCCGCGGTGTTATGGGCGGATCATTAACATCGGGTCGGTGACCAGCGTCGCGGGTTATGCGGGCCTCGGTCCCTACGGCGCCAGTCGCGGGGGCATCCGCCAGTTGACCATGAGCCTGGCCGATGATTGGGGTAAGCACGGTATTACCGTGAATTGTCTGGCGCCGGGCTGGTTCCATACCGACCAGAACAGAGTACTGTACGAGAATAAAGAATGGGTGAAGTATCTCCGCGACAGGATTCCGGTGAAACGGCCGGGAGAGCTTAGCGATCTCGATGCGGCTGTGGTTTTCCTGGCAGCGGAGTCCAGTCGCTATGTCACCGGGCAAACTCTGCTGGTCGACGGCGGCATCTCAACCGGCGCAACCAAAGCGGTGTTGGAACAAAAGTAGACTCCAAACCGCGTCGCGATTTAATGCGTGACCGTCACTTCGTACCAGGTCGTGACGGGCTTGCCTAATGGAATCTCCCATCCTTCCTTTTTCTTCTCTGCGGAGATCGCGCCACCCATGGGCTGACCCGAACCGTCCAGCGGTTGCGCGGAAACAGCTTTGGCGCGATCCAGACTCCGCAGCGTGATACGTCCAACAACGGGCTCAATTAGCGTAGGCGATCCGCCCCATTCGGAAAGGTTGCTGCGCCGGTCGTTCCACCGCATTCCACTGTTTTCTACGCGCGAGCCGAGCGTCAACAGCAACCTGGAAGCGCCAGAAATCGGTTCCATCTCAAGAGACGTAATGGCAATCGTGCAGAATCTGTTCTCCACCTCCGCCGACAGATTGCTGACCGACTTGCTGTTCGCCTTCACAAATCCAATCAGTGCTTGAGACCGCGGAGTGTCCACCGTCACTAGTCCGGTCATCGCCGACGAGTTGTACCACGCCAACTGGTTCGTATCGGAGAGAATTGGATTCGCGACCTTGAGTGGCATAAGAGTTGGAACCGACGTGCCGTCAAATGAAAATATCCGCGAGCCATGCTCCAGTGGAACAGCCAGCGGGAATCCTGGCGTGAAGTAGGGACGATCCGTCGCCGGCAGCAGCAGTGCGCTGTCGAAGACTTGATCGTGCGTGTAGGAGCGCTCGACGGTAGACTTGGCGGCGCTCACATCTCCGCGCAAAAACATCAGAGCTCCGGCGGCAAGCTGCGGCATTTTGACCGGATCCAGAGAAATGTCAAACGCGTCTCCCACATAAGGCTCCCAGTCGGCCGATGACTTTGGCTCGAAGGTGTACCAAATAATGGCGTCCCAATCCTGGAAGTCACCGTAAGCAGCCAGAATCGGAATGCCCTCGCTAGCCCAGTCATTGGGAAATGGATTGTTCACTTCGCTGACGGTGTAGGGTTTGCCCGTAACAGCTGTCCGCGACAGCTCAACAACGGTCGAATTGTACGGGTCATTCACCATGGGCGCTTTGATTTTGTTCTCCCAGTCGTGCTGCCAGTAAGTGTGGCCATCATTCGTGTCGAACGATGCGGTCGCCAGCAGTAAGGGGTATCCGCTGCTCGTGTGCCCATGATCGGCAGTGGTCATAATCAGCGACTTCACGCCGAGCGTTTTCGTCAGATAGTCGCGCATGTCTTCCCAATAACCGCGCTGGGTGTCGAGGAAGAACCTCGACTCGGCATAAAATCGATCCTTTGGAGCTGTCTCGATCTGGTTCCTGCCCTGCAAGAGCGGGACTGGATCATCCCCCGCGACTCCGGCGATTTCTCTCAACTTCTTCAGTTCTTCAGCGCTAAGGTTCTTTTTGAGCCAGGCATTGTACAGATCGGCAAGTTCGTGATCGTAGTATGGCGTGGGCCCATGTGCGCCGACCCAAAGCGCGTTTTCGTTATTGATTTCGACCATGGCAACGGCAGGATCGTTGCGATATTCCGATTTTGTGTAGGGATTCGAATGAGCTAGCAGTTCTCTGGCGTACTCTTTCTGCAGTTCGATGATCCGGGGATCGTAAAGGCTGATTCCTTTCGCGCCCTCTCGGATTTTCTGATAATCCTGCACCCCGTCGCCGGCTTTGAATGGGCGGCCTACCAGGAGATTGAAGTTGATATAGATTCCGCGCTTCTCTAGCTCAGCGATGAAAAAATCCTCGCGGTCAAACGCCTCGGCGTCAAGAGCGCGGGTGTCATCGCGTCTTCCGTCAATCAACCCTCTTGGCGTAGGCAGATCGAGAAATTGGAGCCGCACACAATTCACTCCAAACCGAGCCAATGTCGCCGCCCAAAGCGCAGCATCCTCTTTGGACGGAACCATCACTGAGCCCTTGCTCCAGTCGGTGATATTCACTCCCCAGAAACGGATGCGCTTTCCATCTTCAGTCGCAAGATGCGCGCCCTGAGCCCGAACGAAGCCATGTTTCCCCGCAGGTGCATCAAGAAGAAACGAGACATCCACTGGCGAGGGCGCTAGCAACGCTTTGCGATGGTCAATCGTAAACCGCTGCAGGGCAGGATCTGTTTGAGCCTGAATTCCAGATGCGAAGAGCAACGGCCACACGGCAAACAGATGGACGCAAAGAAGACTATTCCTCATGGAGAAATTCATATGACTGAAAGAATCACCAGCCACTCTGATCGAACACGATATTTTCTACACAGACTCCGCTGGTGCGGCCATAATCTCGAAATCCACCTGCCGCTTGCCGAGAACGGGATGCGACGCGGTCAGCCGCACCCTCCCTGCCTGTTCTTTCGCTCGCAGCCACACAGCACCGGTTCCACCTACTAACGCAAAAGGATTGTCGCCGATAATTTCGGCGGGACCATCAATCTCCAATCGGATGGCGCCGCTGGCCAAGGACCGTACTGCTCCGAATTCATCAGTAACGCGCAAGACGACACGCGTCATATCTGCGCCATCCGCCAGCAGTGTGTTGTCATCCGGCAAAACCGAGAACTGCTGATCAATCCCTTTGCCCGAGTAACGCTTTACGATCACTTGCTTGCCGCGAATGTAGCCCTCGATCCGTAGATCTCCCCAGGCGTGGTGGAAGGGCTGCAAGTGAACAACGAAAGGTGGATGGAGCAGGTTGCCAAACTCGGTCCGGTCGGGATCGGCCTCGGCTATCAGGTTGTCATCGACATAAAACTTCAGATGTTCGCAATTGGAGCAGACCACCGCTTTGCTGAATCCTATCGATTCGTCCCCAGGCGCCCAGCGGAACGCGGGTTCAACCACGATTTCCTCCTCCGGGTCGCACTGCGATTTATAGAAGCCTGCGGCGGGCTTGGGCTCACGAAAAATGTCGGCTACTCCGTGGTAACAAATCCGGTCGCCCGAACCGAAATCGTAATGCGTGTTGTAATCGAACGCGCACCAGCCCAGACCGCCCGCATACTGCGGATTCGACGCCAACTGGTTGTGCACTCGCGCATGTCTCAGCGTGTGCTCGGTGAGCCTTTCGGTATTGTCGAAGCTCTTGGTTGGAAAGGTATGCCCAATGAATTCCGTGTTCAAGTACAGAGGGTGGTTAGGCTTTCTAAGAGGAAAGCCGAAATCGTTGATCGTAAACACGTCTTCGAGAAGTTCCGATTGCTCGAAGTTGCGTATGCCTCCGGTTTGCCGCGTCGGGTCCAGTCGATGAGCGAGCGCATTGGTTCGCGTGTAGAAGTCGTGATCGTCGTCGGATTCGTTGATGCGCACTCCCCAAAGAATGATCGAAGGGTGATTCCAATCGCGGCGAATCATGCGGCGTACATTGTCCACGGAGATATCCTTCCAGGCTGCGTCGCCAATGTGCTGCCAACCCGGAATTTCCTCCAGGACCAGAAGGCCGAGTTCGTCGCATGCATCCAGAAAATGCCGCGACTGAGGATAGTGCGAGGTGCGTACAATGTTGCATTTGAAATTCTTGCGAAGGATCTGTGCATCGCGCTTCTGCGCGCGTCCAGCCATAGCCTGACCTACAAAGGGAAAGGTTTGATGACGGTCGAGCCCGCGCAACTTGATTACCTTGCCGTTCAGCTCGAAACCGTGTCCAGTGAATCGGGCCTCACGAAAACCGATGGTGCGGAAATCCTCATCCACCAGACGCGCTCCATTCAACAAACGAACCCGGACCGTATATAGTTTGGGCCGCGTCAAATCCCAGAGCACAATAGGCCCAAGTTTTTCCAGTCGCGCGGTATACGTCACCGGTTCGCTCGAGGCTTCGGCCGGCCCAACCTGTTGCGTGCCCGTAGCAAGGACGCGGTCGCCGTCGTGCAGCGTGACCTCAAGCGACAGCGTTTCACCCGAGGGCTCCAAATGCCGCAGGAAGCAATCCACTGCAACGCTTGGATTTGCACTGAGCACATCTTGCGGTTTGGCAAAAATGTTTTCAATGAAAGTTGCGGGAACCACACGCAGTGCGACTTCGCGATAAATCCCGCCGAAAGTGAGATAGTCGATCTGATGCCCGAAAGGCGGAATGTCACTCCGTTCGGTGGAATCAACCTCGACGGCCAGCACGTTGTCAGAATCAAAGTCGAGATGCGGTGTCAGCTCAAAAGAGAAGGGTGTATACCCTCCCTTGTACTCTCCCAGTCGAACTCCATTCAGCCAGACCGTCGAAGCCGTCATCACTCCTTCGAAATCTACGAAGACGCGTCGATCGCGCACCCCCGGGGGGAGTTTGAAATGCCGGCGATAGACCGACACGAATTCGTAGTCTTTGTCGTCAAAGCTGTGCCACGGCAGGCGAACGTTCGTGTGAGGAATCACGACCCGCTCAAAATTAGAATCGTCGAAGTCTTTGCCGCGTGCCTCTGGAATGGCAGATCGGCTAAAGCGCCAATTCCGGTTCATCGGAAGCACAAGCCGCCCGACCGCTGCGGGCGCCGAAGACGGGCCGGAGGTTTTTGCGAACGCGTGCTGCGCCAGCATTCCGGCGATCAGCGTGCTGGTTGTCTTTATGAAATCTCGTCTTTGCATGATGGAAACAATTGGAAGTCGAAGCCGCGCATCCTCTCAACCGTGTTCACCCTTTTACCACGTTGCGGGAACACCGATGTTGGGCATTTAGTCAAAGCTGGCGATTGTAAGCCATGACATGTAACGTCCGCCTCCCCCATTAGTAGGAGCGTTCCGCTTTTCTAAGATCGACCTCCGCGCGCACGCGAGATGTGATAGCTTTCGCTGAGTCAAAGCGAGCGCCAGAGCATGGG
>DATHOK010000136.1:0-8047 GCA_035484995.1 Verrucomicrobiia bacterium
GCCGGCTTGCTGCACGACGTGGGGCGGCTGGTTCTGGCCTGCGCCTTTGGAGCCGAATATCAGCAGGTTCTGAAAAGGACCGAGGAACCTGGAGTTCCTCTGGCCCAGTGCGAAGGCGATGCGTTTGGTTGCACGCACAACGGAGTCGGCGCATATCTGCTCGGCTTATGGGGGCTGACCGACTCCATTGTTGAAGCGGTTGCCTGGCACCATCAGCCGTCGCAGGCCCAACCTGCGTCGTTTTCCGCGCTGATCGCCGTGCATGCCGCCGATTATTACGATAATCAGTTGCAGGTTCATCCCGCTTCCGATGAAACGTCGGCGCTGGATGAACTTCTTTTAACTCAACTCGGACTCCAGCAACAACTGGCGCCGTGGGAAAAAGCTTGTCGCGAAGTGGCCTCTCGGAGTGAACTCAATGCCTGAAAAAATTCTTATGGTGGACGATGAAGACGCCGTGCTGGTGGGCTATCAGCGCATGTTCCGCAACGAATTTCAAATCGACACTGCGCCCGGCGGAGCGGCGGCCCTGGCCGTGCTCGAAGCCACCGGACCTTATGCCGTGGTGGTCTCCGACATGCGAATGCCGGAAATGGATGGGGCCAAGTTTCTGACAAAAGTGAAAGTGCTTGCGCCCGACACCATTCGCATCATGCTGACGGGCGATGCCGATGTCCGTAGTGCGGTGACCGCAGTCAACGAAGGAAGCATCTTCCGCTTTCTGACCAAGCCCTGCAATAAAGACACATTAGCCAAGGCCTTGACAGCGGGATTGATGCAGTACCGGCTGCTGACCGCGGAGAAAGACCTGTTGGAAAACACGCTGCAAGGCAGCATCCAGGTACTCACCGAGGTGCTCAGCCTGGTCAACCCTGCGGCATTCGGCCGGGCCCTGCGGGTCCGCCGCTATATCCACCAAGTAGCTACGCGGATGGCTCTGGTCAGCCCTTGGAGGTTTGAGGTAGCGGCGATGATGTCGCAATTGGGATGCGTCACTCTTCACCCGGAAACCATCGAAGCCGTCTACGCTGGCCGGCCCCTTCCACCGGACGAACAAAAGCGATTTGACGCTCACCCCGGCGTAGCTCGTGATCTGCTATCGAAGATTCCCCGAATGGAGCCGATCGCCTGGATGATTGCCCACCAGAATGATTCGGCGCCGATCGGAGGCGACATCGCCAAGGTGGCCACGGCCGACATGCGCCTCGGAGCCAACATGCTGCGGGCAACCCTGGCTTTCGATGAACTCGTAACAAAGGGGCTCACCCAGAGCGAGGCGGCAAGCCGCCTGTCGCGAAAACACGCGGATTTCGATCCGCGAATCTTTCAGGCTCTGGTGGAACTCGATGCCGGAAAAACCAAGTTGGAAGTGCGCTCCTGCGATATTGACGAGTTGATCTCCTACGACATGGTTCTCGAGGAAGAGATGCGCACCAAGACTGGCATGTTGCTGGTAGCCAAAGGGCAGGACATCACGCCGACCCTAATCCTCAAGCTGAAGAATTTTCTGGAGAAAGGGGCCATCGGGCGCAAAGTCTTAATTTCCGCTAAGAATCGGGCCAAGGCCGCGACGGCATGAAAGACTCGGAGAAAAATTGGGGTCCGAGCGAAAGACATTCGCGCGAAAGGCAGGCGCTCTCGCTTGCCCAAGTCTCGCGACGGCTTCAAATTGGGCCGCGTACCGAAGTGGAACCATCGCGGCGAGCTTCAGATTTTATTATGTCGGATCGCCTGTATTTTCGGAGCATACTGACGCTATCGCCAGTAGGCAACTGTCCCCGTTTCTACCGCCAGGCACCAGCGCCCCTACTCGAACTAGGGACCTTGAAGCACTGCGCATAGCACAAAGTCAGGTGATATGAAAACCGTGTCCCAACTGGATCGGAAGGTGCAACTCGAGTCCTACCGCGGGCTGCTGGAAGCGGCTCCCGATGCCATGGTGGTGGTAAATGTCGGCGGAGAGATTGTTCTCCTGAACGTTCAGGCAGAAAGGCAGTTTGGCTACAGGCGAGACGAACTGGTAGGCCAGAAAGTAAAGAACATCATTCCCCAGGGCTTCGCGGAACGCATCATCACCGACGGTACGCGATCCGCGGCGGAGGCGCTGGCGCAGCAGATCGGCACCGGCATTGAACTTATCGGGCGGCGCAAGGATGGCAGCCAGTTTCCCATCGAGATCATGCTGAGCCCGCTCGAAAGCCAGGAAGGGATTCTGGTGACCGCGGCCATCCGCGACATCAGCGTGCGCAAGGCAGCGGATACTCATCTGGCGCAGATGGAGGGCCGGTATCGAGGACTACTGGAAGCTGCTCCCGACGCCATGGTGGTAGTAAACGTCAGCGGGGAGATCGTTCTGCTGAATGTCCAGGCGGAGAAGCGGTTTGGATATAGCCGCGATGAACTCGTCGGGCAAAAGGTGAAAAACATCATTCCCGTAGGGTTTGCAGAACGGATCATCGCTGACGGCACTCGCAGCGCAGCAGAGGCGCTGGCGCAACAGATCGGCGCCGGAATTGAACTCATCGGGCGGCGCAAAGACGGAAGCGAGTTCCCCATCGAGATCATGCTGAGCCCGCTCGAAAGTCCCGAAGGAATTCTGGTGACCGCGGCGATCCGCGACATCAGCGTGCGGAAGGCCGCGGATACGCATCTAGCGCAAATGGAAGGCAGGTACCGCGGTCTGCTGGAAGCGGCGCCGGACGCGATGGTGGTGGTGAACGTGGCCGGAGAAATTGTTCTGCTCAACGTCCGGGCGGAAAAAGAGTTCGGTTACCGTCGCGACGAACTAGTGGGACAGAAAGTCAAGAACATCATCCCCGAGGGCTTTGCGGAACGCCTGATCGCCGATGGAACCCGCAGCGCAGCAGAGGCCCTGGCGCAGCAGATCGGCACTGGGATCGAACTCATCGGGCGGCGCAAAGATGGCAGCGAGTTTCCCATAGAGATCATGCTGAGCCCGCTCGAAAGTCCCGAAGGAATCCTGGTGACCGCGGCGATCCGCGACATCAGCTCGCGTAAGGCCGCGGAGACGCATCTGTCGCAGATGGAAGGCAGGTACCGGGGGTTGTTGGAGGCGGCTCCGGACGCCATGGTGGTAGTGAACGTGGGCGGGAAGATTGTTTTGCTGAACGTTCGCGCGGAGAAAGAATTCGGATACCGCCGCGACGAGTTGGTCGGCCAGGCGGTGAAGAACATCATCCCCTACGGTTTCGCGGAGCGCCTGCTTGCCGACGGTCTTCGATCCGTCGATGATGCTCTGGCGCAACAGATCGGCACCGGGATTGAGTTGACTGCACGACGAAAAGACGGAAGCCAGTTTCCCATCGAGATTATGCTGAGCCCGCTCGCAAGCCCCGATGGAGTTCTGGTAACGGCGGCGATCCGCGACATTAGCACGCGAAAAAAGGCGGAAGCGAGCCTTCTCGGTAAGATCGAGGAGCTGAACCGCTCGAATGTTGAATTGGGGCAGTTTGCCTACATTGCCTCCCACGATTTGCAGGAGCCGCTGCGCATGGTAGCCAGTTACACGCAGCTTCTGTCGCGGCGCTACAAAGGCAAGCTCGACGCCGAGGCCGACGAGTTTATCGCGTTCGCAGTCGACGGGGCCAACCGCATGCAGCGTCTGATTCAGGATCTGCTAGCCTTTTCGCGCGTCGGCACCAAAGGCAAGGATCTGCAAGATACTTCCAGCGAAGAAGCCCTGGGTCAGGCGCTGCGGAATCTGCGCTCCGCCATCCAGGAAAGCGGCGCGCAGGTCACCCACGACCCCATGCCTGCCGTCCTGGCGGACGAGATGCAACTGACTCAGCTATTTCAGAACCTCGTCGGCAACGCCATCAAGTACCAAAACCCCGGTGTCCCCCGGATTCATATCGCTGCCGCCAGGGGCGAAGGGAAATGGATTTTTTCGATCAAGGACAACGGACTGGGAATTGATCCGCAGTACTTCGAAAAGATTTTTGGCATGTTCCAGCGCCTGCACAAACGGGAAGAGTTCGCCGGAACCGGCATAGGATTGGCCATCTGCAAAAAGATTATCGAGCGCCACGGCAGCAGCATCACGGTCGAATCGACACTCGGGCAGGGTTCCACATTTAGCTTTGCTCTCGAAGGAAGCGAGGACACATCATGCATACCCACGAATATGGCGATAGGGACGACAGCATGCCTTTAGAAGTTCTTCTGGTCGAAGACAGTCCCGGAGATGTCCGGCTGACCCAGGAAGCTTTTCACGCCGCCAACATTGCCGTCCATTTGAACGTGACTACCGACGGCGTCGAGGCTATGGCGTTTCTCAGGCACGAGGGAGTTTTCGTCGACGCCCCTCGCCCCGATCTTACCCTGCTGGATCTGAATATGCCTCGAATGGATGGCCGCCAGACTCTGGCTCTCATCAAGAACGATGCCAGCCTGAAAACGATTCCTGTCGTGATCCTGACGACATCCGATGCGGAAGGGGATATCGCGAAAAGCTATGAATTGCATGCCAACTGCTACCTGCGCAAGCCCGTGCAGTTGAATGCCTTCGAGACCCTGGTGAGAAGCATCAATGACTTCTGGCTGACCAAGGCCATGTTGCCGCAACAGTAGACGTGAAAGAAATGGAAGGAAATCATGTATGCCCACGATTACACGGACGGAGGAGACGATATGCCGCTAGAAGTTCTTTTGGTGGAAGACAGTCCCGGAGATGTCCGGTTGACCCAGGAAGCTTTTCGGGCTGCGAATTCAACTGTCCGTCTGCATGTGGCTAACGACGGCGTTGAGGCCATGGCGTTCCTCAGGCGTGAGGGGGTTTATAAGGATGCCCCTCGTCCAGATATTACCTTGCTGGATCTGAACATGCCTCGAATGGATGGCCGCGAGGTTTTGGCTCAAATCAAGAAGGACGACAACCTGAAAACGATTCCTATCGCGATCCTGACCACATCTGAGTCGGAAGCCGACATCGCGAGAAGCTATCAACTGCACGCCAACTGCTACCTCTGCAAGCCTGTGCAGTTGAGCGCGTTTGAGAACCTGGTGAAGAGCATCAATGATTTCTGGCTGACCAAAGCCAGGTTGCCGCAAGCGCAATAAGCACAAGCCGGAAATCGTTCAAGGAGACCCTTCCGGGCCGAAGCTTGCGCACTCCGGAATCCGATCTTCTGAGATCCTGCATGGATCGCAGGTTCGAATCCTGCCGCGCCCTCCAGATAAACCTCTTCAGTCCCCCACACTCCTCCCACTCCTCTTGCTGCGCTCACTTCGCAGCGGGCCACAGTGGCCTCGGTTCTAAATGGAAATGCTTCTGTCAGAGACATGCCTACCAGCGGTCGGAGGGGCGTTGAGGACAGGTGAACTCCCAGTTGGGATCTCGACAGAATAACGATTTTTTAGAGGGTTTCCCCCTGAAGATCAGCTATGCTGTTACCGCGTCTCTGGGAGCCGCCGACTCACGCGTCGGAGCAATCGGAGGTTCGTGGCGAAGTAGTCGGGCCGTCGCAGTGAGCCGCTTGTAGGTCGACCTGATCGCCGTCTTGGTAAGTCGTGACCTTGTAAGTCGTGACCTTGTAAGTCGTAACAATGGGAGGCTCGTAATGCTGCGCAAAGCGCAATCATTTTGTCTGCTTTTTCTCTTTTTCGTTCTGCCCGCAGTGTGCCAGTCCGCGCCCGCGTCCCAGGCCGCCACCGAGGCGCGAGTAGACTCCATGCTCAAGCAACTGAGCTTGGAAGAAAAGATCGATCTCCTCGGTGGCGTCGACAGTTTTTACATCCGCGCTATTCCTCGCATTGGTCTGCCTCGCCTGAAAATGGCCGACGGCCCGCTTGGAGTCCGCAACTACGGCCCGTCTACAGTCCTCGGCGGCATCGGCCTCGCTGCAAGCTGGGATCCCGCTCTGGTGCAACGAGTCGGCGCGGTAATCGGCGAGGATGCCCGCGCTCGCGGAGTCCATTTCATGCTCGGCCCGGGCGTCAACATTTATCGCGCTCCTCAGTGCGGTAGAAACTTCGAGTACTTCGGAGAAGATCCCTTCCTCTCTTCGCGAACCGCCGTCGCCTATATCGAGGGCGTGCAGAGTCAGGGAGTCAGCGCCACCATCAAGCACTTCATGGGCAACAACTCGGAATTCGATCGCCACAACACGGATTCCATCATCGACGAGCGCACCATGCGCGAAATCTATCTGCCCGTGTTCGAAGCCGCAGTGAAGGAAGCCCACGTCGGCGCGATTATGGATTCCTATAACCTCACCAACGGCCAGCATCTCACCCAGAACAGCTACCTCAATACCGACGTCGTCAAGAAAGACTGGGGCTTCACGGGAATCATGATGTCTGACTGGACCTCAGTCTACGACGCCGTGGCGGCCGCGAACAGCGGCCTTGATCTCGAAATGCCTTCCGGAAAATTCATGAACCGGGCGAACTTATTGCCGGCTGTGAAATCCGGTACGGTGAGCGAAGCGACCATCGACGACAAAGTCCGGCGCATCCTTCGCACCGCAATTAACTTTGGATGGCTCGATCGCGACCAAGCCGACTTATCAATTCCCAAGCTCAATCCTGAGGGCCGCCAAGTAACCCTCGAGGCCGCCCGGGCCGGCGTGGTTCTCCTTAAGAATGATGGCAATCTTCTTCCTTTGGAAAAGGGAAAGCTTCGCTCCATTGCAGTCATTGGTCCCGACGCCTATCCTGCGGAGCCCGGCGGTGGAGGCAGCGCCGAAGCGAAGCCGTTTACAGCGGTGAGCTACCTTGAAGGCATAGCGAATTACCTGGGCAGCGGTGCCAAGGTTTACTACGAGCGCGGCCTGCCCACCTTCGAAGAAATCGCCAACCACACTGAATTCACCACCGAGGCAGGCGCCGGTCGACGAGGTCTAAAGACCGAGTTTTTCACCAACGCTACCCTAAGCGGAACTCCAGCCATCATCCGTACTGATGAACACGTGAACTACCAACCGGCGCGAGGAGGCGACGGCGCCGCCGGCAATATATCGATCCGCTGGTCGGGCTACTTCACGCCCACAACTCCTGGGGATTACCTGGTTTTTGTTCAAGGTCCGGGAGAGAACGGCGGCTACCGGCTCTATGTCGATAAGAAGCCGGTGTTCGACAACTGGAAGCAGTGGTACGCCTTCGTCAGTGAGGTTTCCATTCCGCTTGCGGCTGGACCACACCAGATTGAACTGGACTACTACGTTCACGGTGGCTGGGGTAAGACAACCGTGAATCTGGGGATCGCTCGCCCTGAGACTCTGGTCACCCCCGAGGCCAAAGCGGTGGCTTCCCGCGTGGATGCGGTCGTGCTGGCCGTCGGCTTTGATCCCTCGACCGAAGGCGAAAGCGGCGATCGCACCTTCCGCCTGCCTCCTGGGCAGGATGAACTCATCAACCAGATCGCCGCCGCAAACAAGAACACAATCGCGGTCGTGACGTCCGGCGGTGGTGTAGATATGACGGGCTGGGTCGACCACGTCCCGGCACTCTTCGAGGCCTGGTACCCGGGCGAGGAGGGCGGAACCGCTCTGGCCCAACTGCTGTTTGGCGAGTTCGCCCCATCTGGAAGACTGCCCATCTCGATGGAGCGCCGATGGGAAGACAATGCTGTGCACGACAGCTACTATCCGAAGGAAGGCGAAAAGAAGGTTGAATATACCGAGGGGCTTTTCGTAGGCTACCGCCACTTCGACAAGTCTGGAATCAAGCCGCTATTTCCCTTCGGTTACGGCCTTTCCTACACCACCTTCGCCTACAAGAACCTCACGGTTTCCCCGGCTGCAGGCTCGGGCGCTGCTACTGTGGCCTTCGATGTCACCAATACGGGCACCCGTGGCGGCGCTGACGTGGCGCAGGTCTACGTTGGCGATCACCACGCGAGCGTTCCTCGCCCGGTGAAGGAATTGAAGGGTTTCGCAAAAGTGGAAGTCAACCCGGGCGAGACCAAACACGTCGAGGTCACACTCAACCGGCGAGCGTTTTCCTATTACGACGTGAAGAATCACAAATGGACGGTCGCTCCCGGTGAGTTTGATGTTTATGTCGCCCACTCGGCGGCGGATATCGA
>DATHOK010000137.1:0-23253 GCA_035484995.1 Verrucomicrobiia bacterium
GATGCGCACAAAGCTCACGTTGGTCAGTCGCACCATGTTGCTCTCGCCTGCCGGAGGCGTGAGGCAACCCCCGTCGAGAATCGCGTGCTCTCCCGGCTGGCTGCGAAACGTGATGAAGCCTTGCTCCGCGTTCCCTGAGACCTTCACCGCTAGCTGCTGGCAGTACGTACCTGCGCGCAGATTAACGGTGTCACCGGGCTTCGCGATGTCTGCGGCATGTTGAATGGTTTGCAGCGGCTTCTCGATCGTCCCAGGATTCGAATCGTCGCCGCTGGTGGAAACATAAAGATCAGAGTGAGTGCCTGCTGCTATGCCAACCCCTGAGACCACGAGAACCAGAAAAGCATGAATTACTAATCGATGGATAGAACGCAAGTGATTCCTCCGCGATAGCACTTTGCTTTGTGCCACCCCGCAGCCTAAACGAAGTGCAATAAGAATGTCATTCGGATCCCCCTGAGCTTCTCATCCTGTGGAAGCTGTATGTATTAAGCTATGGAGATCATGGGCAAACCTTTGATCTTAGCTGCCTGTCTGGCGGGCATTGTCGCACTGGCTTTGAGCGGAGCGCCTACGAATGCCGCCGGCCAGAAGCCGCGCGGGGCGTCGGTTCGATCGTCTATTCTCGAGCCCGCGTCGGGTGCGTTGCTCGGACAATTCTACGGCGCCGGCAGCATCGACGAGACGACGCGAAAACTCGGGCGCACACCCGTTATTCACCTCGCCTACTACTCGTGGGACGCCGATTGGACCGGAAGCGTTACCCAGGCTGACCTGGCCGCGGGACGCATTCCTCTTATCAGTTGGGAACCACATAATATCGACTTCGCGAGGATCGCTGATGGAAGCCTCGATGCCACGATCATCGCGCGTGCCAAAGGTTCGAAAGCGCTCGGCAAGAAGTTTTTTCTCGACTTTGCCGCCGAGATGAACGGCGACGAGGCCTGGAGCGGCAACAACGCTCCACTGTACGTTTCCGCTTATCGACACATTCACGACCTCTTCGTGGCCGCAGGCGCGAACAATGTGGTTTGGGCGTGGTGTCCGAACGTCACCGATACCCCCGGAGGCAACCGCACTACGATGGACTACTATCCCGGCGACGCCTACGTCGATTGGACCGGGGTCGATGGCTACAACTGGGGTACGACGAACGGCGGCTGGCAAAGCTTCCAGCAGGTGTTTCAGAATATTTACCCGCTGCTGGCAGCCAAGAAGAAACCGATTCTGATTGGAGAGATGGCGTCCGCTGAAGCTGGTGGGGACAAAGGAAAATGGATCGACAACATCATTCCGACGTTGCGCACCCGCTTCCCGCTTATCAAAGGTGTCGTATGGTTCGACATCAACAAGGAGGCTGATTGGCGCATCAGTTCATCTCCTGCCTCGGAAGCGGCTTTCATCCGCATGGCGAATGATCCCTATTTCAGCCCACAGGCGCACCTGTGGGACGGAACCCCTGTACGTCGCCTTTGACTTTGTCATCCTGAGGAAGCGGAGTCGCACGCAACGCGGGCGACTTCCAACGAAGGACCTGTGCAACTCGCCTCAAAGCTGCCAACGGATGCGCCTCTCCTGAGAAGAGTCATTCCTAAAGAAGTGCGCCAGAACCCGACCGCTCACAAGCCTTCGTAGCTGCGAATCGCAGCCGTACATAATCAGCTACCCAAGTCCCATCAGCGTCGCGAAGTTGCGGTTCCAGGGCCGTGCGAACCTCATGCAGATAGTCGTCGCGCTCTTTGTCGGAGAAGCCTTGAAAGAAATTGAGAGCGAAAGTTTCCAACCATCCGACAATGTCGCCAGGCAAGGGAGTTGGGCGCGGGATCAGCGCAATGCTATCGACGCGAAACCCTGCGCGTTCCAGCCTGGTCGCGTAGTCGCCGGGTGTGGGGAAATACCACGGAACGCGAGCCTCGCCATCGACCCCACGGCGATCCAACGCTTGAACCAGAGCAGCCCGGATCTTCTGAACGCAACCGTGGCCTCCACATTCAGCAACAAATCGTGCGCCCGGTTTCAAAGACCGATACACTCCGGCAATCATCGGATCCGCGCGCTTAATCCAGTGCAACACGGCGTTACTGAACACGGCGTCGAATTCTTCCGTGTAGGGCAGGTCCTCGCCGCTGATGGCGTGCGCGTTCAAGCCGAGCTTCTTCGCAGCTTCGACCTGCGGAACGCTCGAATCAACCGCAACCACTTCACAACCAAGATCCACCAGCTTTTTCGTGAGTACGCCGTCTCCGCAACCCAGGTCGAGGATCCTTTCGCCGGGCTTTGCCGCAAGCAGCTGCAAGACAGGCGACCCTAAGTCGGATACAAATCTCGCGTTGCGCGCATAGGTCGCGGGATCCCAGGTTTGTGCCGTGGACATGGCCGCAATGATAGCAGCACAATATTTGATTGTGCGAACGAGCCTGGATCGATTTGGATTATTGAGGAGACACTATGAATTCCACGAAGGCTTTGTCGATCCGACCGGGGCCAACGAAAGAAAGTCTTGTAATTCCGATCGGAGCGGAGCGATAGCGAGCGAAGAGAGGAACCTGCCGTCCGTACCGCGCCACGAACGAATCCTTATTTCTATTTCTGTGCCGGGGGCACATACTCCTTAGGGACCGCGGAGCCTTCCCCGAAGAAGAACTGGTCCATCTGCTTGACGATGACTTCCTGATCTTCTCGCCGGGCAGGGTTCAGCCGGTACTCGTTGAGCAGCATCTTGCAGTGCTCGGTCCACATCCGCCAACCTTCCTGGGACACATTGTCGTAGACCTTGCGGCCGAGATCATTGTCGAAAGGCGGCTCGTCCAGCCCAGGCATTTCTCTCTTCAACTTCACGCAAAAAACAGTGTGCGCCATACACGTCCTTCAGTCAGACTCTGGTTAAGCTGAAATTATTATACGGGCTTCGGCTGTCGGGTTCGGACTACGCTCTCAGCCGAAGCCCGACAGCCAATGGCTGAATACCTATTTCTTGTCCTCGCCTGCTCCGGGAGCCTTATCTTTGCTCTTGTCGGCGATGGAGAGCAGCTCGATTTCAAAAACGAGAGTGGCCCCAGGCCCAATGTCGGCGCCCGCGCCGCGGTCTCCATAAGCCAGATCGGCTGGAATGAAGAGCTGCCACTTCGAACCGACCGGCATAAGCTGAAGCGCCTCGGTCCATCCTTTGATCACTCCAGTGACGGGGAACGTGGCGGGCTGCCCGCGCTTGTAGCTGCTGTCGAACTCGGTGCCGTTGATCAGGGTGCCGCGATAGTTGCAGACCACGGAATCGCTCGTGGTGGGCTTCGGCCCTGTGCCTGCCGTCACAATCTTGTATTGCAGCCCGCTGGGCAACGTGACTACGCCTTCTTTGCCTTTGTTAGCGGCGAGAAAAGCGTCGCCTTCTTTCTTGTTGCCTGCCGCGGCTTGCTGCGCCTTAGCCTGCTGCTGCTCGTGCATCTGCTTCTGCATTTCGGTCATCACGGCCTGAGCTTCCTCCTCGGTGAGCAGCGTCTTGCCCCCGGCAAAGCCATCTTTCATCCCTCGGAGGAAGATCGCGGAATCGAACGGGACCGACTGTTTCTTAAGACCCTCGCTCATCCTTTTTGCCTGATTCATCCCGAGGGCATAGCTGAACTTATCTTTCTGGGTTTTGAGAGCCAGAGGAGCCGCTGCAGGTTTCTTTGCTGCAGTGGCGGAATGCGCCGCCGGAGTCTGCGCTTTGGGAGAAGTGGCCGGGGCCGGGGAAGCTGGTGGAGTCGTCGCTGCCGGAGTCTGCTGCGCCAGGGCGTTGCCCAGCAGCATCCCGGCCGCTAATAGGTGTATTGCGGTGGTAGAGAATTTTTGCATACAGCCATTGTCACATTGCCCGAGAATCTCCGCAAACCGGAGACCATCAAGCCGGAGATCATCAAACCGGAGTCATCAAACCGGAGATCATCGATGACGTTCGCGCCTTACTGGCACGAAACCGTGAATCGATCCACGGATGCGCCGGTCCACCCTAGTCCCTGCGGAGAACGCGTGTAGAGGATGTAAAACTGTTTATCCAGAATGCCCGGGTTTTCGCCAGTGCCTACTGGGACGTCGTAAACCGAGGGCATGCCTGGATCCTTGCGAAAATCATGCAGCACCGAGGGGATCGACCACTTCATCCCATCCGGAGATTCGGCATACGCAATCAGCACTCCCTGGTTAATAAACATCTGGTAGCGTTTCAGGTAGGAGTTATAGGCAACCTGCATATTTCCAGCGTAAGCCCCGTTCGGATTCAGGTCCTGCGAATATCCTCCAAGCCCCTGATCGAGATGCCACCCCTCGTAGTATTTCTGAAAGGCGGCGGCGCGCGGATGCTCGCCAAACGCGTCATTCAACACAGAGGAGATCGTCGCCCGCGCTACCGAAACAATAGTGATCGTAGGCGGTGTTCCCCAGTGCGTTGTGCCATTCGCCAGCCAATCCGAAAAATAGATCTGGAAATACTTGCCGTCGGGCGAGATTACGAGGTTGGCATCGCCGATATCGTAGCCGTCCATGTCAGACCGGTAGCCTTGGTTGATGCGAACGATCTCGCCCAGGTCGGTCCAACTCATTCCGCCATCTGAGGAAGAGGCCAGCGCGAACAGCGAATCGAAACTTTGCGTCGTGATCGTGGGAATCTCCGCGTGGTACACCATCAGCAGCTTGCCCGCTCCGGGCATGCCCTGTGGAACCAAATACACAGGCCCACCGCCCATATAGTCATAGCTGGAATAAAACGGATTTACTGAAGGGTCAGGATTGGGATTGATCGTGACATCGATCGGAGGTTCGGTCCCCAACGGATTGTCCAGCGTTCCAATCGTCCGTGTGATCGACCCGTACTTGTTGTTGCCGTAGTACCGACCCTCCCAGAACTGGCGGGCATGGTATCCACCGTCACTGCCGAAGAACACATAGCCGCCATCTGCTTTAATCACCCCCAACTCCGTATCCGGCCAGGCAAAACCATCGGCCTGGTCGGTCAGCGGCGGTAATGCCCTGTCGCCGGCGGCTTTCCGTTGTGCTGGAGTGACCAACTCTTTGTTCGCAATAATACTGGGATTGCAGATAGGAACGACGCTTTGCGCATTCGCATTAACGGACAAAGCCGCAAGGACACAGTTGAAAGCAACCACGGTTGAGGCGAGCGATACATGGCAGCGACTCCGCATAATAATCCTCCTGTTGCAGGACGAAAACACGAGCAGCGAGCTAAAGTTGCACGCGCACGCTTGTTCTGCTGAAGCAAAGCAGCCGGTGGTCAAGATGCTTAAGAGATTGAGATTGGAGAATGCCTGGTGGGCCCGCCAGGATTCGAACCTGGGACCAATGGATTATGAGTCCACGGCTCTAACCACTGAGCTACGGGCCCGCTTTTCTATTAAGCTAACACAGGTTTAAGTGGCGGAGGCTCGTGGCAGAATAGCGTCATGCCAATTGTTCGCGCTTCATCTGCTCCAGATTTTCTCTATGGGACTGCGTGGAAGGAGGGGCGGACCCCTGCCTTGGTGGAACTCGCGCTGCGCGTGGGATTTCGGGGCATCGACACAGCTAACCAACGGCGGCATTACTTCGAAGCTGGAGTGGGACAGGGGTTGGCGGCGGCTTATCGCGCGGGAGTGGTGACGCGAGCCGATCTTTTTCTGCAGACGAAATTCACTTACCGGCCTGGACAGGATCACCGACTGCCCTATGACCCTGAGGCCAGCCTTTCCGTACAAGTTGCGCAGTCGATAGCCAGTTCGCTGGAACATCTGGCGGTGGATTACGTTGACAGCTACGTACTGCATGGACCTTCGTCAGGCCACGGATGGACCGATGCGGATGCCGAGGTTTGGGAAGCGATGAAGAAGGAGCGCGATGCCGGGCGCGCGCGGCTGCTGGGCGTGAGCAACGTTTCTTTGCGGCATCTGGAGCAGATGGTTGCGGCGCACTCAGAGACTCCGGCGTTCGTGCAGAACCGGTGCTACGCGCGCTTTGGATGGGACCGCGAGGTGCGACAGTTCTGCCGCGAGCGGAAGATCGTGTATCAGGGCTTTTCGCTGCTTACCGCGAATGTGGAAGTGCTTCGCCATTCTGCGGTCACCGGCCTCGCGGCGCGCACGAATTCCACTCCGGCACAGATTGTGTTCGCCTTTGCCCGCGCGGTAGGGATGCTGCCGCTGACTGGCACATCTGATGGCGAGCACATGAGGCAGGATCTGGCCAGCTTGGCGCTGGGCCTGCCCGCTGATGCGGTGCAGGCGATTGAAGCTCTCGCCGGCTGAGCGCTCAGCGACGCTGCAGTCGCTCGAGAACCGCGCGTGCCGGGGGATAATCGGGAGCGATTCTCAGCGCAATCTTAACCTCGGCGGCTGCCTCTTCGTAGCGATTCAATTCCGCCAACGCGATCGCCAGGTTCGTGTGATACTCCGCGTCCTGCGGGGAAATGGAGACCGCAGATTCGAATTGCTCGAGGGCTAAGGGAAACTGCTCGAGATCGCCGTAGACGCCGCCTAAATTGTTGTGCAGCGAAGCCTGGAAATCGTCTCTCGCTGTGTGTATGGCGAGCGCGCGCGTAAAGTAGCGCTCGGCTTCAACGAGATTTCGCTGGTGTTCCCAGGCGAGAAGGCCGAGTGCGTTAAGGACGTTTTCGTCCTGGGGGCGGACCGCGTAGGCGCGATTCAAGAGCGGCTCGGCTTCCTGCCAGCGCCCAGATTTCAAAAGGATGAGGCCCTCTTCGGCATCCAATTCAGGAGCGCTCGGAACAGCGTTGCGCCACTGGCGCAGGACCTGGAGGGCTCGGGCATAATCGCCGCGATCGGAATAAAGAGATGCCAAACCTTCGTAGCTGCGCGCCAGATCAAGCAAATCGGGAGGATTCTCATCCTCCGCCAAGGCAATCGCCCGCAGGTAGTGCGCTTCGGCGGACTCGGGTTCGGCGGGATTTTCGCCCTCCGTGGCGGCGACCATAAAATGCACAAAAGGCGCATCGGGCGACACATCGAGAGTCTTGCGGAACAAGGTTGCGTCATCGCGCCAGTCGGGGTTGCGGGCGAACGTTTCCCCGGAGAACCATACTACGACGGCTAGGAGAACAAGAGCGGATAGAGGCTTCCGGATGGACTCGGGTAATCGCTTCACGGCGGAAGCCGCGATGATTGCTGCGAGGAGACAGAAGCCGACCGATGGAAGGTAGAGATAACGTTCCGCGAAGACATTGCGACCCAGCGCATAAATATTCATCACCGGCAGCAGCGTTATGAACACCCACAACCCTGCAAAGGCGATCAATGGAGCGCGGCTCAACGCATAGCAGGTCGCGACGCAGGCGAGAGCCACAAAGAGAATGCCGACTATCGCTCGCGGGTCCGCAATGGAGCGCACTGGAGAGAACACATAATAAGCGTTCAAATGTAGAGGGGCGATGAGCTTCCACCAGTACTGTGCAAAGAGATGGAAGATGTTCAAGCCCACCTGAAAGTTCGTCAGCCCCCAAATTCGCTGGCGGGTGGTGAGAGAGCCAAGCATGCGAAAGCGCAAAACGAGGTAGGCAGCCAACACACACCAGAACGGGGCGCTAAGTTTTACCGACGAGAGAAGCCGCGCTTTGAAATCGCCTGGGAAATTGCCTGGTTGAAGGCAAACTGCGTAGGCCGCGATGATTACGGGAAAAACCATGGCCGTTTCTTTCCACAACAGCGCTGCGGCGAACGCCAGCAGAGATAGGCTCAGCAGGACCCAATGCCTGGGGAGAAAACGCCGCGTCGGAATCAGGCCTGAGCCGGGATCGCGGGTAGAGAGAAACAGGGCGAACGAGATGAGAACGAAGGTTGCACACCCAAGCTCGGGCAGAGCGGAAATCCAGTCAACGGCTTCGGAGTGGACTGGGTGGACTGCGAACAGGGCGGCTGCGGCGAATGCAACCGCGGGACTCCGAGTCAACTTCAAGTAAATTGCGAACGCGGCGAGAACCCCGGCTAAGGCGAATAGAAGGCTGAGAAGGTGCAAAGGTTGAGGCTGAAGTCCGAACCACTCCGCCGTCAGTCGATAGGACACCATTTGCAACGGCCGGTAATAGTTGGTATGGCCGGGCTGATCGTGATGCTTGTAACCCCAAACGTCAGATGAGAACAAGTGCGACCACGGCGCATCGGGCCGGAGATCAGGATTCATCACGATCTGCTGGTTGTCGTCCCATACAAAACCATTGCTTAGGCTGCCGGCGTAGGCGATCAAGACAAGGGCGCACAGAGCAGCCGCGGCGACTGCGATCCGCATCCATGGACGCGGTTGCCAACTGTGCGGTTTTGGCGCCAGCGGAGCGGCGTCCACCGGACGCCTGCGCCTATCTCGCATTCTTTCTGCTTTAGCCACTCGAGCACCGTGTCACCACACGCAAAATTGGACTCCGTGATGCAGACATATCATAGCCGTCGATCTCAGCTAAGTGCACATCCGGTGCCGGACCTAAACCAGTGGGAGAGGATCGCAGACGAGGATTACAATTTTGACGAAGGAGAGCATGTATGTCTCTACGCAAACTTTGCATGTTCCTGCTGGCTGCCACGTTTGCCGGCGCCACGACGGTTGGTACGCTGGATGTCCAGATCACAGAGTACGAAGTGCCTACGCCGAAATCGCGGCCGCACGATCCGGCGCTCGCGCCTGACGGGGCGCTTTGGTATACCGGGCAGGGCGCGAACAAGCTGGGACGGCTCGATGCGAAGACCGGAGAATTTAAGGAATTTGCTTTGAAGACCACGAATTCGGGTCCGCATGGGCTGGTTGCCGATAGAGATGGCTACATCTGGTTTACCGCGATCTCTGGCGGTTACGTGGGCAAGCTTGATCCGAAGACCAGGGAGATCACGGAATATCGGCCTGCCGATGGCACGAAGATTGACCCGCACACTCCGGTTTTCGACCACGATGGCGTTTTGTGGTTTACGAACGAAGAGACCAACTATATTGGGCGGCTCGATCCGAAGACGGGCAAGATGAGTCTAGCTATGGTGCCGACCGCGCATGCCGTGCCTTACGGCATTGTGGTCCTGCCGAAGGGCACGCTTTTCTTTTGCGAGTTTGGGTCGAACAAGCTTGGGAGCATTGACCGGGGCACGATGAAGATTCGCGAATATAGTTTGCCCACGCTGGGTGCTCGTCCGCGGCGTCTCGCACCGGCGCCGGACGGCACGATTTATTACACGGATTTTGCGCGTGGGTATCTGGGGCATTTTGATCCGTCGAGCGGGACGCTGTTGAAGGAATGGTTGTCGCCAGGAGGGTCTGAATCGGAACCTTATGGGATTGCGATCACGAGTGACGGCGAGGTTTGGTACAGCGAATCGGGGGTGAAACCGAATACTTTGGTCAGGTTCGATCCCAAGTCGGAAAGCTTTAGTTCGAAGGCGATTCCGTCTGGAGGCGGCACGGTTCGGAATATGGTGGCGACTCCGGATCGGAAGTTGTATCTGGCTTGCAGCGGGGTGAACAAGGTTGCGGTGGTGGATCTGGGTAAGTAAACAAGTGTTCGGACCGAGGAATACTTGCTCGCCTGGCTTGCTAGTTCGGATTGTCGAGTAACGCCAACGCCTGATCGGTGGTGATGAATTTTGCTCCCAGAGCTTGCAGCTCGGCCAAGGTGCGCGCCCCGTCTTCGGCATTCAGGGTTTCGATTGCGTCCTTGACCACGGAGACGCGGCGGCCGCGCTTGAGTAATCCCTTGGCGGCCAAGCGAACGCAGTATTCCGTTACTACGCCGAAAACCACGAACTCGGCATTTTTTCCTAACCGCTTTACCAATTCGTCGGCGTGCCGGGATTCGAAAATGTCGAGGGTTTGTTTTTCGAGGAGGATCTGCTGATATTGCGCAAGGTCGGAAGGCAGGGCTGCTGTGGGCTCGTTTGGCACGGACACAACTTTCTCAGTCAGGGCGTCTGGAACGTATGCGGATCCTGCTGTGCCCTTGATGCAGTGCGGCGGGAAGGTCTTGAACTCGGGATCGTTCTTGGCGTGGAAGCAACCGTGGGAGACCAGGAAGACGCGGCCCTGGCGGGCGGCGTCGGTGAGCCGGCGAATATTCGGGAGCAGGTGTTCAGCGCCGGGCACATAGAGCTTGCCGCCGGGAAGCATGAAGTCCGCTTGGGTGTCGACTTCCCAGAAAATAACGTTGCTTGGTGCCATAGCCTTTCCGCCCTCTCCAGACAACAATTGTACAAACTCATTACATGTTGGTGACAAACTGATCCCCGGGCGATCCTAGCATCCCCCAACAGCGGTCAGAGAAGTTGCGGTCCAGCCTTTCGAATCAGCCTTTCGAATGCGGGTTGCCGAGCTACCACTGCCTCTGACATTGCAATAAGAAAGAGGAGGCTTTATGCAGCGTCGCGGGATTGCTTACACGGTTTGCTTTGGCCTGGCGTTGATGCTGGTTTCGAACGCAGCCCTAGCGCAGTATCAACTCACAAACTTGGACTCGAATCAGGTAGGAGCCGCGAGGCATACGGACCCTCTGATCGTAAATGCATGGGGATTAGTGCACGCGCCCGGCTCGGCCTGGTGGCTTAGCGACAATAGCTCCGGATGGTCGACGCTTTATGATTTCAACGGAGCGATCGTGCAGCAATTGAAGGTGCTGGTTCCGACGGGTGGAGGAAACGGGCCGGGCTCGCCGACGGGGATCGTGTGGAGCGCGTCGACGAGCGGCGAGTTTCAGGTGCAGGGGTGGCCCTCGGTTTTTCTGTTTGCCACGCTTGATGGAACCATAAGCGGTTGGGCGCCGCAATCGAACTTCAACGCGGCGATTGTGGCGGTGAATACGTCGACTAATGCATCTCCGGCGATGTACACCGGCCTGGCGATTACAAACAAGCCATCAGGGAACTTCCTGTATGCGGCCGACGAGGCGAACAACAAGGTGGATGTTTACGACGGAAACTTCAGCCTAGTGACTTCGTTTACCGATACCACGCTGCCTGAGGGATTTGCCCCGTTCGGGATCCGCGACATCAACGGGCTGGTATATGTCACGTTTGCCAGTGTCAAAGGTGGGAACGGGGGTTTCGTCGACGTGTTTAGCGAGGATGGTACGCCTGTGACCCCGGGAGCGCATTTGCTGCAGGGGGCGCCCTTGGACCAGCCTTGGGGAATTGCTGCCGCCCCGGGACACTTTGGACCGCTGAGCAATACGCTGTTGATCTCGAACAACACTAACGGGGGAACCATCAATGCTTTCGACCCTCTGACGAAGAGGTTTGTGGGAGCGATCAAAGACACAAACGGAAACATCGTACGTATCGACCAGCTTTGGGGGATTGATTTCGGCGATGGCACAAAGGGGGGCCAGAACGGAGGGTTCAATCAAATGTTCTTTACGGCGGGGCCCAGCAATAACCTTGCAGGAACGTTTGGAACGATCGTGTTTAAGCCCTAGGATTTGAGGGCAAGATGATTTCAGAAGAGGCCGTCCGCCGGGCGGCCTCTTGTTTTTGGAAGACAATGCGGCAGACAGAGGGTTCAAGATTGCGTGGCGGAGAGTGATGCTGACTTAAGAATTTGGATCTTGCAGGCGCTGCACGAACGACAACAGGTTGGCTTCGAGGGCCTTCTTGGTGGCCTCGGGCAGATCGATGAAGCGGAAGGGCTGCAGCCAACCTTGCGTGGCCCACATGGGGAACATCATTTCCGCTTTCTCGCGGACGGTGGTCTCGCCGAGGTGAAAGATGACTTCCACTCGCAGCTTTTCGTCGAGAGGCTTTTCCAAGTGCATGAGGCCGCCGCTGGTGGAAAGCTGATGCACTTTGCCTCGTACCTGGCGCCGGTTGGGCAGACGGATGAGCGACAGAACGGAGCCACGCAACTTGACTCGAAACGGGCGGTCCTTGCCGACTTGAAAGGCTACGGACGGTGAGGCCTGCGCAACCGGTTCTGGCGTCTGAGACATCGTGGCTAGAGTATGGCACTTCGTCCGCAACGGGACGAGGTTACGAAAGAGCCAAAAATCAGTGGCCAGTGGTCAGTGGTCGGTGGCCAGTGGTCGGTGGCCAGTGTAGATCCCTCGGAGGAATCTGCATTGCTGTGGGGCGTTCGGACTGTCAACGAGTGATCACTAGCCTCTGATCACGGACCCCTGAAAGCTGACCATTATTTTCTGCTGGGATGGGCCTCGCGCTGGCCCGAGAATATGTTGTAGGGCCAAACATTCTTGCTGGCGGGTGCGGCCTTGACGGCACTTCCTGAGGCAGGGCTGGCTGTGGGGGCACAATTCCAATCCGCGGGCGGATCGGCAATTCCCCACACATTTCCGGGGTTGTAGAGTGCGACTCCGATTAGAAATTGCTTTCCTTCGCTGCCCAGGGGCAGGCAATTGGCCACGCGGCCGGAAGCGGTTCCACCGCCCGGCAGATTGCTCAGCAGAACTGGAGTTTCTAGCGGCAAGGCTTGCGGGGTGCGGAATCCGCAGCCCTGCGCGCTCACCACCAGGGCCACGCACTCGGCGGCGAACACGTGTTTCCGGTCGAGGCTAGTCACGGTGATGGGAATTTCCACCCGCACTCGAGTGCTGCGTCGCGTCGTCTTGGGTGTGAATACTTCCATCTGGGATGCCTAATGCGATGCTTACTCGATCCTGTTCTTAGAGCGCTTCCGACACCTTAAGTTTGACAGAATATTGGGCGAATCGAGGGCTAATAAAGAGCTGGTGGAGGTGACGGAAGTAACCGCCGGCGGTGCCTTAGGTGAAGCGCACAGTCGCCGGGCCGCATTCGAGGGGGGCTCCGTTGCCCTGCTAAGATGGCTCGACATCCGTGAGCAATGCGCCAACTACCTCGGTTGCACTTGAGTGGGATCTTCTGCTGGCTGCGAGTTCGGCTGACCCCGATGGGAGCGCGCTCGATCGCATCCGGTGCCTGCTGGAGGAGCCGGTCGACTGGGATGCGGAGCTGCGCCTGGCGGATAATCACGGCACCTCTTCGCTGCTGTATCGGAACCTCTTACTTCTGGCAGACATGGTTCCTTCCTCGACGCTGGCATCGCTTCGCCAGCGCTATGAGGCCAACATCTATAAGTCCCTCTTTCTGACGCGCGAATTAATCCGCATAGTGGACTGCCTCGACAGGCTCGGCATCGACGCCATTCCTTACAAGGGTGTCGTTATGTCGGAGGTGTATTACGGGGACATGGCGCTGCGGCAGTCCGGTGACATGGACTTGTTTGTGCGCAAGCGGGACGTGGGGCGCATCAAGAGCGCGCTGCGGGACCTGGAATATACGACGCGGCTGGTCATCCCGGACGAAGTGTTGGAGGATTACATCGCTGCCGGCTATGAGTGGACTTTCGACAGCCCTGCCGGGCCAAACCTACTGGAATTGCAGTGGGCTCTGCAGCCGCGGTTCTATGCCGTCGACTTCGATATGGATGGATTGTTTGAGCGGGCGGTGAAGGTCACGGTGGCGGGACGGCCGGTGAAAACGCCTTCTCCGGAAGATCTGTTGCTGGTGCTTTCGGTGCATGCTGCGAAACACGTTTGGGGACGGGTGATCTGGCTGCGCGACATCGCGCAGATTTTGCAGCGCGAGAATCTGGATTGGGATCGGGTGCAGGTTCGAACTGGGGAATTGGGGATCGAGCGGATACTGCGCGTCACACTTTTATTGGCAAATCGGTTTTTAGGAACTGCGATTCCGGCAGCGATCGAAAGAGCAGTGCTTGCCGATCATGTTGCGCGGGGCTTGGCGGAAGAGATTGCGGCTGCTCTGGCTGCTGGAGTTTCGTACGACACGGGGCGGACATCTTATTTCCGGCTGATGATGCGGCTTCGCGAACGGCGAGCGGATCGGGTGCGATTTCTTGCGCGGTTGGCGTTTACTCCTGGGCCTGGGGAGTGGGAGGCGGTTCGGTTGCCTGGGGCGCTGGTTCCGCTTTATCGGATCGTGCGTGTGATGCGGCTGGCGGGGAGATTCGCGCGGGGGTAGCGCCTGGTACTCGCCCAGCTGTGATAGTCAGGACTTGGCCAGCCCGCAGTACTGTCGGGTGACGACGCTCCTTAAATCCTCGAACTGGAAGAGCGAACGGACGGCGCTAGCTTGTGCTAACGTCTGGTTTCAACAGCTACGGTGTCATTCTGCTATAAGATCTTGCTGTCGGGCGACTACAGTGAAAAAGCGACCAATCCTTTTTGGCCTCGTGCTCGTTTCAGGCACAGCTTTAATTCCCGCTACCGCTGTTGCGCAGTCCCTGCACACTGACAGCGCCGAGCAGTGGCCCAGCATGAATGAACTGCTTCACAGCAAGAGTTCTCAAAGGCCTTTGCAAGAAGCCGGGCTGACCTCTGAACAGGTTAAAGCATTACGGGCCGCTCTCAAAACCGCGGATCGCAAGGCGCCCTGGCTAGATTCAGGCAAACTAGCCATTACAAAGGTAGAGTTGACCGCCGACGGGCAGAGTGCGCTGTTCGTAAGCGGGGCGCGTACACCGCCATGCGGAGCGCATGATTGTCCCATATGGATTGTGAGTCTTGTTGGAAACCATACAGATGTTCTGCTGAAAGATTGGGGTTGGGGGCTGGTTTTAATGCGTTCGACGCATAGTGGTCACTTCGACGTCGTGACAGCTTCCGGTAGCCGCGATCCCGAACTGCTTTATTGGGTGTTCGGCGCTAACGGATACCGCGTGTTTAAATGTGGGTCTGCAATTGAAGTGGGCACGGATGACGAACCACGATGGCAAGTTTCGGTGCATCCATGTCCCTCGCCCTCCAGTTAGGCGAGCTTAGCTTGCTCGGCTTCTAAGCACCTCAGCGGCTAAAGCCCCATCCAAATTGGCCGCTTTCAATGCAGGCCCGGAAGGCCTGCTCCACCCTGCACTCTTAGCGGCTGGCCAGGCCGCCGGCGGTTTCGCCGCCATCCATTGTGTAGACGTGGCCGGTGGCGTAGGCAGCGTCGTCGGAGGCTAGAAAAGCGAATAGGGCCGCGATCTCTTCTGGCTGCGCGTGGCGGCGCAGGGGGATCTTGCGGTTTACTTCTTCAAGCATGGCGTCGGTGTACTCGGCGCGCTGCATGGGGGTGAAGACGTATCCGGGAGCTACGGCGCAGACGCGAATTCTGGGCGCCAGTTCGAGTGCCATGGAGCGGGTCAGCTCGATTACTCCTGCCTTGGTGGCGTTGTAGCCGGCATAGTAGGGATAGCCCATGATGCCGTTCGTGGAGGCGGTTTGTAGAATCACTCCACTACCGCGCTCGGCGGAAAAATGCTCCCACATGTGCCGTGCGGCGGTTTGCGCCACGTAGAAGACGCCGGTGAGATTCACGGCGATGACCTGGTCCCACTCTTCGGGCGTGATTTCGAGGAAGCTGCGGCGGATGCTGATGCCGGCGTTGTTGATGAGGACATCGACGCCGCCCATCACGCGGACGGCTTCGGCGAATGCGGCTTCCACCTGCATCAGGTCGGTGACGTCGGCGATGATGGCCTGGGAGATGGCCGGCAGTTGGTGGCGAAGGGCGGCACATGCCGCGGAGTCGCGGTCGAGGATGCAGACTTGGGAGCCTTCTTCGATAAAACGCGCGGCTGTGGCGGCGCCGATTCCCCTGGCGCCTCCGGTGATGAGGACTCGTTTGTCTTTCAGGCCTTTCATGCAGGTTCTATCGTACCCGAGGCGAATGATACGGTAGAATTTAGTTTGATTTTCGCGCAATGCGAGCGTGTAGCTAAGGCTTTGACATGCCCGTAACCTACGCCATCGATACGAAAGAAAAGGTCATCCGCACCCGGTGTATTGGGATGGCGACCCTGGCCGAAGTGGTTGAGCACTTTCGAGAGTTGGAGCGCGATCCCGACTGCGTGGATCGCCTTGACGTTCTGTTAGACCTGAGTGAGATGACCAGCCTGCCGAGAGCCCTCGACATAAAGGCTGTTCCCTTTGAAATAGCGAGGATTCGGGAGAAAGTGCGTTTCGATGCCTGCGCTGTCGTGGCTCCAACGGACCCACTTTTCGGCATGTTGCGAATGTTTGAGGTTCTAGCCGAGCGGTATTTTCGGGTGATTCACGTTTTCCGAACCAGGCCGGAGGCGGAGACGTGGCTGAAGTTGCAGAGGCAGGCGGCTGCGGCGGGTGGCGGGTCGATTTCAGACGGGATGGAGGCCTGAAGCAAGGGACAAAGGCCTGAGGCTGAAGCTGTGATGGCGCAAGCAAGACGGCTGGAAGCGACGCCCTTTCAAAACAATCGTCCTAGATGGGTTTGCCGCGGAAGAAATAGACAAGTTCGATGATCAGGATGATGACTACCATCAGTTCCAGGACGAAGGCGCGGCTTTGGTTGAATTCGTCAACCATGAAGCGGTAGAGCTCTTCGGCGGTTTGCAGCTTTTGCTGGACCAGGTCCTTGTAGTCGGGCACGCCGACTTTCAGTGCCGCTAGCTTGTAGAGGCGGGCGGAAAACATATCGCTTAAGAACTTAATGGCGTTGTCGGCGCGCTCGGTTAACTCGCTTACGTCAAGCAAGACGGTGTGCAGTTTCGAGGCGGCTTTGGCGGTGCGCCAGCGCGACCAGAGGCCGCGGCCTCCGCGGTCGAGGAAGTCGTAGACCTGTTCGAGCTGTCTGGTCAGCAGTTCGTCGTAATGGCGGAATTCGAGCAACTGCGAGTTGGCGTACTGCAGCAGCTGGATGGCAGTCTCGGCTCCGGTGGGACTGTCGTAAATGAAGGCTGCGTTCCAGCCGATCACGGCAAGGTCGTTGGGATAGTAGGAAATGCGCGATTGCAGGATTTCCTGGCGTTCGCCATCGGAGAGCGGCTGGCTCTCGCCGCGCACGACCTGGGAGATGTATTGTCCTTGAGAAGCGAGGAGATCGGTGGCGGAGGGTGAGCCGGCAATCTCGCGCAAGTGGAAGATGAAATAGTCTTCCTGCAGCCACTCGGTGGTGTAGGGCTTGACCAGGGCGGGCGCGGCTCGCTCTAGTTTCTGCTTAACGATGCGGGTGGCGAGGCTCTCGAAATTGGTGTCCCAAACCCAGCGGCTTGAGAGTTGGATCAGCTTGTCCCAGTCGCCGGAGAACGGCAGCTCAAAGACCACGCTGACCACGCCATAATCGAAATACTTGATGTCGCCCTGCAGGCGCTCGCCGCTTTCAAGAATCAGCGGTTCGAGAACCTCTTCGACCGGGGGACGCTGGTAGCGGACGTAGCCGGGAGCGAGATGCTTAAAGCTGGCATCGGCGGTGCGGGCGCCCAGGATCTGGCGCAGCTGGTCGAGGCGAATCTCCTCGCAAACGTCGAACTGGATCAGAACCAGCACGGAGCCGGACAGGGGCGCGTCCGGCGGTTTGGCGGCTACCAGAGTGGGCAGAGCCTCGGCGGGAACCTTGCCTACGGCCGGAGCGGTGATGATGGTTTCGCGGTCCATGACGTTCGCGCCCTGAAGTTCTGTGGCTAGAACTGCGGGCTCCATTACTTCCACTTCGGGTTCCATGACTTCCTGACTGAGAATTCGGACTTAGAATCGGCTCGCCGTGGTGTTTTGTCTAGGGCTCCTTCTGGAGGAGCGGGCGAACGTCTTAATTGTCCCAGAACTCTGGCGATCTGGCGAGGGGCGGGGGTTAGCATCGAGCTATAAAACATAGCTAAATCCTGTAAAATCAGCGCCTTATGGAAACTTTCCATAATAGAGCGCCGCCTGCGGCGAGGGCAGCTAAACCAAGACCAGCACGCTTCATGGACCGGAGAACCTCGGCTTCGCGTTGCTGGGTGCGTGCGGATTCGGGGTAGGACTGGGAGTCGGGTGTGCCGGGGCTTGGGCCGACGCTGGCGGTGGACAGCGCCATCTGCAGGACTTCGGCCAGGTGCAGGGCGCGGCGCGGCGTTCCCTGTGCGATCTGCTCCCGGCAACTGAAGCCGTCGGCGATGATCAGCCAGTCGGCTGGCGCCCGGCGGACGGCGGGCATCAGTTCGAGTTCGCCGATGGCCACGGACAAATCGTACTTGTCGGGCTCAAAGCCGAAAGAGCCGGCCATGCCGCAGCAGCCCTGGGCGGGGCTCTGGAAGTCGATGCCTAGGCGGTGCAGGACTGATTCCTCGGCCGTCATCTTCATCAGGGATTTGTGGTGGCAGTGACCGTGGAGAAGCGCTTTGCGGTCGAGATGGGGCAGGGGGAAATCCTTGGCGTGGGATTCAAGGAATTCGCTGAGCAGGAAAGTCTGGCGCGACAAGGCTTGGGCGCGTTCGTCGTGGGGAAATAGATTCAGCAGTTCGTCGCGGAACACGGCGACGCAACTCGGCTCCAAGCCTACGATGGGAATGCCCGCTTCGATTTCGGGTGAGAGCTCATCGAGGATCTGGAGCAGGAGCGATTGGGCGCGGTCAAGCATGCCATGGTCGTAGAGCGGGCGTCCGCAACAGAGATTGGCTTTGGGGACTACGACTCGGAAGCCGGCGGCTTCGAGGACTTCGACGGCTGCCTTGGCGGTGCTGGGGTGAAAATAGTTATTGAAGGTGTCAGGCCAGAGGAGAACGGGTGGTCCCTCCGCGTTTCGCGTCAGGTCACGTCGGCGGTGGAACCGGGATTTGTGAAACCAGGTCTTGAAGGTTTCCGGGGCGAAGGCTGGGATGGCCCGTTCTTTGGGAATTCCGGCGACCAGCTTTGAAAGATCGCGGAGGAATGGGAGTTGCGTGGTCAGGTTGGCCAGGCCGGGGGCGTTTGACGCGAGGCGTGCCCAGAGATCGATGTTGCCGAACGCATAGGCGCTGCGCGGGCGGGCGCGGCCTTCGTAGTAATGGGAAAGGAACTCGGCTTTGTAGGTGGCAAGGTCGACGCCTACGGGACATTCGGTTTTGCATCCCTTGCAGGCGAGGCAGAGATCGAGCGACTGTTTCACCTCTTCGCTGCGCCAGCCGTCACGGATGATTCCATCCTCTCGACCTTGGCCCTGCGTCATCTCCCAGAGCAGGTGGGCGCGGCCGCGGGTCGAGTGCTCTTCTTCTCGCGTAGCGCGGTAGCTGGGGCACATCACTCCGCCTTCATCGTGGCGGCACTTGCCGACGCCTACGCAGCGCAGTGTGGCTTGCGCGAGGCTGCCGTGATCGGCCAGAAATTTGAAGTTCGTCTTCGGTTCCCACGGAGCATAGTCCGCGCCTAGACGGAGGTTTTCGTCGAGCTTGTAAGGATCGATCACCTTGCCGGGATTCATCTTCCATTCGGGATCCCAGACCGATTTGAACTCGCGGAAAGCCTGGACTAGTTCGGGGCCGAACATTTTCGGCAACAGCTCGCCGCGGGCCTGGCCGTCTCCGTGTTCGCCGGAGATGGAGCCACCATAGCCGACCACGAGATCGGCTGCTTCTTCCATAAACTTGCGGAACTTGGCTATGCCTTCTTTCGACTGCAGGTCGAAATTGATACGGGTGTGGACGCAGCCGTGTCCGAAGTGGCCGTAGAGCGACCCTTTGTAGCCATAGGCCGCGAACATCTTGCGCAGATCGCGAAGATAGTCGCCAAGTTTTTCGGGCGCGACCGCGGCGTCTTCCCAGCCTTCCCAACTCATAGCTTCGCCGGTCACGTGGGAAGTTGCTCCCAGAGCCGATTCACGAACTTCCCACACGCGTTTGACTTGTTGCTTTTGAGTGTAGAGGCGCAGGTTCGGTGGATGAGAGCCGTGGGAGAGAGTCTGCATCAAGCCGCGGGCCTGCGATTCGGCTTCCCGCGCGGTTTCAGCGCCGAACTCAACCATCAGCCATCCGCCGCCTTCGGGCAGAAGCGCGAGGCCCTCGGAGTTGATCCCCTTCATTCGCGTGTAGCTGACCAGAAGATCGTCGAAGCCTTCGAGGCCGATGGGTTTGTGCCTCATGATTTCGGGGACGTGATCCGCGCATTGATAAATGTCGGGATAGGCAACAACCAGCAGTACGCGCTCGGGTGGGCTTTCGACTAGACGGCAGGTTGCTTCTAGAACCGTGACGCAGGTGCCTTCGGATCCGACTAGGGCACGTGCCACGTGGAATCCGTTCTCGGGCAGAAGATAATTCAAGTTGTAGCCGGAGACGCGGCGCGGAATTTTAGGAAAGCGCTGCCGCACCAGATCGCCGTAGGTCGCGGCGATGCTCTTCAGCCTGGAGTAGATTTCTGCGCGGCTTCCGCCGGCTTCGCGGATGCGATCGAGTTCCTCGCTGGATGTTGCGCCGACTCTCATGCGGAGGCCATCGTAGGTGAGGATTTCCAGAGTCTCGATGTTGTCGTCGGTCTTGCCGGCCATCACGGAATGCACGCCGCAGGAGTTGTTGCCGATCATGCCGCCGAGAGTGCAGCGGCCGTGAGTTGCGGGATCAGGCCCGAAGGTGAGGTGGTGTTTTTCGGCGGCGGCGCGGAGACGGTCGAGCACGACTCCGGGCTGTACGCGGGCGATGCGGCGCGTGGGATCGATTTCGAGGATCCGCGACATGTACTTGGAAAAATCGAGGATGACGGCGACGTTGCAGCACTGTCCGGCGAGAGACGTGCCGGCGCCGCGGCAGAGCAAAGGCGCGCCGAACTGGCGGCAGAGGGCGACCGTGGCTTGGACATCATCGGCGTTGCGCGGGAGCACTACGCCGATCGGAACCTGGCGATAGTTGGAGCCGTCGGTGGCGTAGAGAGCGCGGGTGCCGCGATCGAAGCGGACTTCACCGCTAATCTGTTCGCGCAAAGCTTCGGCCAGACCTGAGGCGTCAACGGATGCGGACCTGGCCGGCGCGAGTTCTACGAATTGGTCAGGCATGGGCGGTGGTGAGTTGTGGTTCGGCGCGAGTATACCGCAGATCGGACGGAGAGCCGCCCGGACGGCGGTTCTGCTGAAATCTTAGCTCCACAGCCGGGTGGCGTAGTCGGTCATGGTGAGTCCCAGCAACAGGAGCAGGAAGAACAACGCTGCGATCACGACCAGCTTGGTCAGCTTCTCACTGGCGTGCCAGACATGCATGAAGAAGAGCGCCACCAGAGTGGCTTTGATGGTAGCGATGCCGAGAGCGACCGCGGCATTGTAGGGAGCAAGGTCCAGGGTCGCGGCGTAAACCGTGAGACCGGTGCCGGCCAGCAGCGCGATCCAAACCGCGATGTAACCTTTCAAGGGCGATTTTGCCGACGAGTGTTCAGACATGCAAGCCTCACGGGTGCCGGTCGATCAGGTAAAGCAACGGGAACAGATAAATCCAGACAATGTCGACGAAGTGCCAGTAGAGGCCGCCGATCTCAACTGGAGTGTGCCACTCAGGAGTGAAGCGTCCCTTCCATGCCATGGTTAAGAGCCAGAGAAAAATCCCCAGGCCGATGATCATGTGCAGCGCGTGCAGGCCGGTCATCACGAAGTATAGAGAGAAGAACAGCTGCGCGTGATGCGGATCGGCGTACTGGCCGGGATGTCCGGGGATCGCCACGTGATCGAAACTGAAAGAAGCGCCGGGGACGTGATGCTCCTCAAATTTTTCTACGTATTCAATGCCTTTGATGCCAAGGAACACGACGCCGAGCAGCATGGTGATGATGAGACTAACAATCAGCAGCGTGCGGCGCGCAGTCTGCGCGGCCCAGACGGCAAGGACTACCGTCAAACTGCTGCAGATCAGTACCGCGGTATTGGTCGCGCCCAGGCCCATGTTGATCGTCTTGCTGGCCGCGGCGAAGTCTCCAAAATACAAGCGGCGGTAGACCAGGTACGCGCAGAACAGGCCGCCAAAAAACATGACTTCCGTGGCGAGGAAGACCCACATGCCCAGGCTGGCGGCATCCCGCTGCTGTTGCGGCTCGGCGAAGTGGTGTAGCAGCGCCGGGTTATGCTCTTCGGCGTGAAGGCCGGTTGCTGCGGAGCTATCGGGCAACTGGGACCTCCTCCTTGCGTGGCGCGTCATCGCGCGGTGCGTCGAGCTCGTCGTAGTTGTAAGCTTCCCAGGTAACGACGGGCTCTTCGTCGAAGTTGAAAGTCGGTGGCGGGGATGGAGTTTTCCACTCGAGTCCGGCTGCATTCCACGGATTGTCAGGCGCCGGCTTGCCGTAGCGCATCGACCAAAGGAAATAAAGCATAGGCAGCAAATATCCCACACCGAGCACCGTGGCGCCGGCGGTGGAGAGCACGTTCAACACCTGAAATTCGGGCATGTGGCTGTAATCGTAATAACGGCGCGGCATGCCCATGTAGCCGAGTAGGAACTGCGGGAAGAATGTCAGATTGAAGCCGATGAAAACGATGAGCGCGGCCAGACGCGCCCAGCCCTCGGGATACAGCTTGCCGGAAATCTTCGGCCACCAGAAATGCATTCCTCCCAGATAGCCCATGACCGCGCCTCCGACCATGATGTAGTGGAAGTGGGCTACGACGAAGTAGGTGTCGGTGACGTGGACATCGATGCCGAGTGCAGCCAGGAATAGTCCGGTGAGGCCGCCGATGGTGAAGAGCCCGAGGAAGCCGAATGCATACAGCATCGGCGCATCGTAGTGGATCGAGCCTTTGTAGAGCGTGGCGGTCCAATTGAAAACTTTGATGGCAGACGGAACGGCGACCGCGTAGCTCAGCAGAGAAAATACCAGCGCGGCGTAGACCGACATTCCGGCCACAAACATGTGGTGAGCCCAGACCAGGAAGCCGAAGACGGCGATCGCGATGGATGAGAACGCGACAAAGCTGTAGCCGAAGATGCGCTTGCGCGAGAAGCAGGCAATGATTTCGGTGACGACGCCCATCGCCGGCAAAATCATGATGTAGACCGCGGGATGAGAATAGAACCAGAACAGATGCTGGAACAGAAGAGGATCGCCGCCGAGTTTGGGATCGAAGATGCCGAGGTGCAGCGCGCGTTCGGCCGCTACCAGTACGATAGTGACCGCGATCACAGGCGTGCCCAGAAGCTGAATGATGCTGGTGGCGTAGTGCGCCCAGATAAACAGAGGCAGGCGCGACCAGGTCATGCCGGGCGCGCGCATGCGGTGAATGGTGACTACGAAATTCAGACCGGTCAGGATGGAAGAGAATCCGGCCACAAAGATTGCCAGCCCGGCTTCAACGATCTTCGTATTGGTGAAGTTGGTGGCGAAGGGAGCGTAGAAAGTCCAACCAGTGTCGACGCCGCCGGTCAGCATGCAGTGCAGCATCATCACGCCGCCGATGATGTAGAGATACCAGCTCAGCAGATTGACGCGAGGGAAGGCGAGATCCTTGGCGCCGATCATCAACGGCACGAGGAAATTCCCCAGCACTGCCGGGATGGATGGAATCAGAAAGAAAAAAACCATGACCATGCCATGCATGGTGAAGA
>DATHOK010000138.1:0-3934 GCA_035484995.1 Verrucomicrobiia bacterium
AGCACGATCGCCCGGCTAAGCCTGCCCGCCATAGTTTTTTGGAAGATGCCTCTATAGATGATCTCGATTGCGAATAACCGACCCATGACAAACCCTCCGTTGAATAGAACTCGTTCCTCTACAATTTGTTGAGTACGATCTCTTCCACATCTTCAATGTGCCGCCGCATGGCAGCCTTGGCAGCTTCGGCATCGTGACGCTTGATGGCAGCCAATATCCGCTTGTGGCCGGCGAGCGATTTCTGCGCGCGCCCCTCCACCTGCAGCGAGCGTTCCCGCGTATCGCGTAGCAGATCCATAAGAATGTCGAGCACTTTCAGCACAACACTGTTTCCAGAAGCGAGGGCAATGCTGTAATGGAATTCCGTATCCTCGGCGACCGCAGCATCGCCTTGCGCCTGCTTTTCCTGTTGCCGTGCCAGAATTTCTTCCATCTCGGAAATTTCTTCCGGAGATGCATGCGTGGCCGCGCGTGCGGCCAGCGGCGGCTCGAGCATCCTGCGAAAATCCAAAAGTTCGCTGACCAGTTCCTGCCGGCGCTTCAGGGCGTCGGAAAAGGGATTCACCAGCGAGTCAGCGGAAACTTCGCGAACGATGGTCCCAGCCCCTTGACGCGGCTCAACCAAGCCCATCAGTTCCAGGCCTCGAATCGCATCCCGGATGGAGCTGCGGCTCACGCGAAGCGTCTCCGCCAGTTCACGCTCCGACGGCAGTTTGTCGCCAGGCTGCAGCTTTTTCAGAATGAGGCGCTCGATCTGCTTAGCGACTTCCTCATAGACTTTGTTCCTGCGGACAACTTCGAAGTCGGATTTGAGCGCTGTGGACAACGTAAATCTCCAAGTGGTCCGATAAGTGGACCAGCCAACGCAGGGAGTATACGCCCGTTGTCAAGGCCCGAGCAAATATTTTTGTGGCAGGGATGAAAAAGATCGATGCAGCCAAGGTCAGCGGGATTGCTGAGCGATGCCTTGGGCCAGCAATTTTGTGCAGTTGTAGACCGTGCGGGTGCAGGTCATCGGGAGTCCCACGCGTTCTCCCAACTCGACGACCGAACCCACCAGCGCCTCCAGTTCCATCGGCCGGCCAGCTTCGAGATCCTGCAGCATCGAGGTCTTGTGCTCGCCAACTTTCTCCGCGCCGGCGATTCGCTGATCGATGGAGATGGGCAGCTCCATCCCCAACTTGTTGGAAACGGCTTCCACTTCCTGCATGATGTTTCTGATGACCGAAGCCGCGCCCGGATCGCGGGCGATCTGGACTAACGTGGCGCGCGTGAGTGCACTGACCGGGTTGAACGACGCGTTGCCCAGAAGCTTTACGAAAATCTCGTGCCGGATGCGAGTGGTGACCGGGCATCGAAAGCCGGAGGCGACGAGGGCCTCGGCAATCGCCCGGATGCGATCGGAGCGTGAACCGTCTGGTTCGCCCAGCGTAATGCGGTTGCCCTCGATGTGCTGAATCACGCCGGGTGCCGGAATCTCAGTCGCGAAGTAAATGATCGACCCAACCACGCTTGGAGCCGCGATTGCCGCTGAAATCACGCCACCGGGGTCGACACGCTCCAGGCGCAGTCCTTCGTACTCACCACCGAAACCCTGAAAATACCACCACGGAATTCCATTCTGCATGCTGACGACGGTGGTATCCGGACCCAGAACCGGCTTCAACTGCGGCGCAAGTTGCGGCAGGGCGTGAGCCTTCACGCCGAGAAAGACAACGTCGACAGGCCCCACCTCTTCGAGCGAGCCCGCGATGGGGGGACGCGCCACGAAATCTCCCTCGCTGCTTTTCACCTGCACGCCGTGCTCCTGCAAGGCGCGAAGATGCGGGCCGCGCGCAAAGAGCGTGACGTCGAACCCGGCCTGCGCCATGCGCGCGCCGATGTAGGCGCCGATTGCGCCCGCCCCCGCGATCAGGAATCTCATGCTTGTTCGCCCAAGTCGTTCATCCACGCCGGCTGTTCCCCTGTTGATCATCCACGAGCGCAGTGGCGACGGCGCGGCGGCGAATTTTTCCCGTGGCCGTGGTCGGAATACTCTTCACCAGATAAATCTTCTTCGGACATTTGTACTCCGCGAGCAATTCGCGGCAGTGTTTTATGAGCACCGATTCGGTGGCGCCATGCGGCTCGTGCAAAACCACGGCGGCAGCGACTTCCTCTCCGAGTGTGGGATGGGCGCAGCCAAACGTTACCGCAGCTGCGACCGCGGGATGGCGCAGCAGAATCTCATCGACCTCATGAGGCGCAATGTTCTCGCCACCGCGGATGATGATGTCCTTGATCCGGCCCGTCAGGTGCAGGTAACAATCGTCGTCGAGAAAGCCCTGGTCTCCAGTACGAAACCATCCGTTCACAAACGCGCGGGCGTTGGCTTCGGGATTGTTTTCGTATCCCCGAAACACGTTCGCGCCCTGGATGGCAATCTCGCCGCGCTGATTATTTTCCAGAGAGTTGCCAGCTTTATCCATGATCCGGACGCGAAGCCCGGCGCCCACTCCCACCGATCCCGCCTTGCGATGGCGCGGCGGCAGCGGATTCGACGTCATCTGATGCGAAGCTTCGGTCATCCCGTACGCTTCAACAAATGGGACACCGAATTCGTTTTCAATCTTGTGAATCAGTTCCGGCGATAAGGGCGCGCTGCACGACCGGATGAAGCGCAACGTGTCAGCTTCCGCAGGCTTGTGGTGAGTGCGGGCCATTAGAAGCTGATGCATCGTGGGCACTCCCGAATACCATGTGACACGATGTTCCCGCACCGTCCGCCAGAAAGAAAGCGCGTTGAACTTCGTCGGAACTACCACGGCGCCTCCGGAAAGCAAAGTAGCCATGGTGGAAGCGATCAAGCCATGAATGTGGAACAGCGGCATGATGCACAGCGAAACATCCTCCTCGGAAAGCGAGTAGGTGTTCGCGATGTTTGCCGAGGAAACCGCCAGGTTAAAATGCCGCAAGGGAACCCGCTTGGGTTTTCCCGTGCTTCCGCTGGTGTGCAGGATCAACGCAATGTCGTCCGCCGTAGGGCTAGTCGCGGTAGCCCCGACAGGCGCACCCGTCAGGTGCACGTTGCCTCCCTCATTCATCTCCACCGAGAACACTGGGATCTTGCGGTCCGCGGCCGCGGTGCGAACGAACTCTGCACCCACTGGGGGACAAAGCAGAACCCGGGCATTGGTGTCGCCCAGAAAAAAATGAAACTCCTCATACGGATACGCCGGATTCAGAGGGGCTGCCTTGCCCGCAATCGATGCCGCCAGAAAGCTCACGATCGCGGGCAAACCATTGGGTAATGCAATGGCCACGGCGTCGTCGCGGCGAATGCCGGCTGAAGCCAAAGCGTTCGCCATCTCGAGAACCTGCCGCCGCAGCGAATCATAGGTGACGTGGAGGTTGAGCTCGGGAACGATAATCGCGGTGTGACTGTCGGCGAAATGCAAAACGTCAAGTAGCGTGTCGACTGACTTCAGAGTCATGCTTCGTGGCCTCTACCTCCAGATCTTTTTGACTGAACAGGACAGACCGAGGACTAACTCGAATAGCCCGCTGCGCTCAAGGCCGTTTTGAATTCTTTGAGGAAAAACTGCACATTATCTTCGGTTGCCAACGGTCCCATCACCCCGATGCGGAAGACTTTGCCGGCGAGCGGTCCAAAACCGCCGGCGATTTCAATCCCCGGACCATCCAACAGAAGTTTGCGCACCTTGGCCTCGTCAACTCCAGCGGGCACGCATACGGTATTCAGCGTCGCGATTCGGTGCTCCGCGGGAACGTGCATGCGCAGGCCCATCGCTTCAATTCCCTTGACGAAAGCCCTGTTGCTGCGGCGATGACGCTCCCACCGGTTCTCAATCCCTTCTTCCGCGATGACCAGGAGCGCCTCGCGTAACGCGTAGAACATCGAGATCGGCGCCGTGTGATGATAGCGGTGCGACAC
>DATHOK010000139.1:0-3200 GCA_035484995.1 Verrucomicrobiia bacterium
AGGCTCCTTCGAAAATCGCCAAGGGTGAGGCAGCCTCATTCGTGGTGGCGCAAGAATGGGCCAACCCCACGACGTGACGTTGGGTTGTTCTCCGAACTTTGCTCAAGCGTCCGCTACTGATGAAGAAGGGTCACTACATACTACCTTGCCCGCGCCAGCACCAGGGTGATGTCATCCGGCTGCTCGTTGTCGCCGATCCAGTCATCCACTGCCGATGTGACGGTCTGGCTGATTTGCAGGAGCGGCAGGCGCCGGTTGGCGCTCACCAGATCGATCAGGCGGTCCTCGCCGAATTCGCCGAAATCGTTTTCCGGCTCGGTGACGCCGTCGCTGTAGGCCAGAAAGATTTCGCCGGGATGCATTTCCACGGCGCCTTCGTCGTACATCATGTGATCGAAGAGTCCGACCACCGTACCACCGGTTTCCAGGCGTCGCACGGCACCATCCTTCGCGATCAGGATGGGCGGAAGGTGTCCGCCGTTGCTGTAAGTCAGCCGGTGCGATCGCCCATCGTAAATTCCCAGGAAGAGCGTCGCGTACTTCTCCGGCGGAGTGCTCTCGTAAAGCTGGTGGTTGAGCAGGCCGAGCAAGGCTCCCGGAGAGACCTCAATACCGTCAGGCCACGCCGCCGTGATTCTGCCCGCGCCCGCTACGGCGCCTACCGCGACGGGTTCCCTCATTTGCGGCAGGCTCTCGATGCTGTAAGCGCGGACCGCGGAGTGGATGGTCGCCATGAGCAGCGCTGCCGAAATTCCCTTCCCGCTGATATCGCCCACGGCCAGAATCAGCTTGTGGGAGCTGGCCGTGAGGAAGTCGTAGTAGTCGCCGCTGACGGTGCGCGCGGGGCGGCAAAAACCATGCACTTCGAGCGACTCTAGTTCCGTAACCTGCCGTGGAAACAGTTGTGCCTGCACTTCCTGCGCAATGGCGAGTTCGCCCTCCAGCCGCTGCTTTTCCTTCTGCTCCTGAATCAGCTTCTCGATCGACTCCGTCATCGAATTGAACGAAAGCGAGAGTTGCGCCAGTTGGTCCGTTGACTTAACCGGAATGCGATGGCTGAAGTCCCCGCTGTCCACATGCCTGGTAGCGTCGTAGAGATGCGCTACCGCTCCCGTGACCGTCCGGGTCATCCGCGTGCCGATGATCAGGGCAATCAATTCGATCACGCCGAAAAAGATGAGGATGGCGAGAAGGGTATACTCCACCATCTGCACGAACTCCCCGAGGGCCGCGAACAAATGGCCGTAAAGCACTGATGGGCGAGTTCGAACCTGCACCACTGCAGACCCGGTCGGCTCGCGTTTTCCGGTTTTCCAATCGAGCACCGGCAGCGGCGCGAGGAATGGAACCTCGCGGTCCAGTCGGCCCATGGCAGCCGGCAACGTCCCCACGGCAAATGTGGGGCTAGGATGTAAATCCGCGCGCTGTGGATTCCTGCGGTCGCTGATCACAATGTTGACGTTATTCGTCCCTGTATTCGCTGGCGGGACCGTCTGCGCTTCTCCCCCCCGGAATCCAGGGTCTTCCAACAATGTGATTTCGCCCAGGTCTGCCGCAATCTTCCCCACTAACGGTTTGTCGAACGGCTCGCTGGTAACCACGGTGAGCGTCTTTGATCCCGTCGAAAGCTCCGTAACCACGCGCAGATACAGGCCGTCGCGGTCGCGCGTGATTTCGCGCAGCTCGCTCTTTGCAAATGTGGGGAATGAGGGCGCAGCCCCTTTGGATTCGTCGCCCAGGGGCAAAAGCTTATCGTCCAGCCAGGCATACATCCGGCGTCGCTTCCAGGCTGCATCGCGCTTCCTCATCCCGGCCAGCGATTCGGCGGTGGGATTATCCCCACGCTCAAGGCGCGCCGCCAGTTCGTTCCCGACCGCGGCGTTCACCGCGCCCAGACTGCGCAACTGCGAGTTGATTTCCGAAGTCACTACGAACACGGCGAACTGACCAGCCAGTCCGTAAAGCGTGATGAATGTCATGGCCACCAGCAAAACCGCCGGAATCACGCCGATGAAGACGTAAGTCACGATTAGCCGGTTGCGCAGGCGCCACAGAATTTTTCGCTTCGACCACCGGAAAGCAACCACGGAAAACAGCAATGCCGTGTCGAAAACCAGAAACTTAACCCAGCCCCCAAGGCTATCGGCCGCCGCCGGAGCAAACGGCTTCAACACCATCTCAAGAGCGAACAGCCCTATCGCGAGACCCATCGAATACAGGGCTCCGCGCGCGACCCATCCCTGCGGCCACAAATCGGCGGCCAGCATTCTTGCGCGCAACCTCGAGTAAAACTGCTTCATGATTTCGCCGTCGGACTTGCTAAATTTCCGGATACAGATCGAAGAACGCTTCCAGGCTGGTGCGCAACTGCTTCTCGATCTCTTCCTTGCTGCCTTCGAGCACGTGCATGGTGACGTGCGCCTGGCCTCCGTTGGTAAGCTTCACCGGAGCCTGCCCCACTTCGGCCACATCGTCGGAAGGCAGCAGCCGCATGCCGTAAACCAGTGTCAGATTCGCCATGCCCTGAATTCTAATCGAAACCCGGTACCCAGTAGCCAGTACTCAGTACCCAGGTATCTGCAACCCAAGGTTTTCACTGAATACTGGGTACTAGGGTATTGCGCACTGCCTTTGGGTTATCATTCTGCCGTGCTTCCAAAACTCATTTCGATCGTCACTTCACTTCTGGTAGCTCTTCCTGCGGCATCGCAACAGGCTCCCGAGACCCCTTCGAGCGAACCGCAAGTAAAAGTGAACATGCTGAACGTCTGCACGCCCTCAGCCGATGAACAAAAGGAAATCGCTGCCGCACTGGCGCGCATCCCGAAACAACCGCTGTTCAGCGATGACTTCGAAATCTCCCACGGCCGCTCCACACTGACTGAACCTCCTAACTTTCTTCAGCCCGGAAGCGGCACGAAAATGTCGGATGAACCCTCCGTCGCCAGCTACGTTCGCATTCGCCGCGAATTCTCCGTGCAGGCTCTGTTCGCCAGCGTGCAATACTCTTTTAGCAATGACGGTCAGAACATGATCGAGACTCTGGTGCTGCACGTGCGGGATCCTAAAGACCTGATCCAAGTCTCGATGGAAGACAGTGCATCGGCGATTAGCAGCGCGGAAGCCATGGTCGCCGCCAACACTCCGGCCAGCCGCATCCGGCTCGAGCGCTTCGGAAAGTCGTCCATCGCGCTGGCCCG
>DATHOK010000140.1:0-20784 GCA_035484995.1 Verrucomicrobiia bacterium
GTTTGTTCAACGCTGAACTCCGCCGGTTGCGTAGGAGTGGCTGCGGAGCAATGAGTCACTCACGCCCGGTGATATAGTTGGTGAGACACGATCCTTACGAATGCTTCGTGTCGGAAATAGTGAAGTGATTTATGGGGAAGAATTGTAAGGGCGGCTCTCTAGCTTGTGCGCTGTTGCTGTCGCTGTTGTTGCCCTTAGCGCTGGCCGGAGGAAGCGAGGAAACTACAGCGAAACCCACCGATGTTCCGGCAACCGTGATCGCCCACTTGCCTCTGCCGCAGGCGACCGGAAACCAGATGGTGCTGCAGAGAGAGAACGGCAAGCACTACCTGTACGTGCAGCAGGCCGGGAAGCAAGGGTTTATGGTAGTGGATGTTTCTAACCCGGAGAAGCCCAGCCTCCTGAAGCGGACTGCTCAATCCAATCAATCGACTTCTGGCAATCTGGAAATGCTCAGCCCTGACGTCGCAATTGCGCAAGCTCCGGAAAAAACTCCGACGACCCTTACCAGCAGCAACCATCCCACCGAAACTGTTCGCGTGCTCGACTTGAGTGACCCGCGCGATCCCAAGACGCTGGAAACGTTCAACAAAGTCACCAGCCTTCTACCCGACGGCGGACATGGCTTGATCTATCTGACCAATGACGATGGCCTATGGATTCTCCGCTACAATCGTCCGTCGCGGCTGGAGCCAGCCAAGAAAAAGCCGCCTTGCGACTCAAACGCCGAGATCATGGCGATGCCGCCTGATTGCGACTGAGGGTGTGGTCGGTCGCAGAGGCTGACCAATCAAGGTTTATGGGACCGGGCTAGCTGTACAGTCCTTATCGATAGTCCTTATGGAATTGATCGTAAGGGTCACCGGTGCTGCCGAGCCCACCCTGTTGATCGCATCGGAACTTGTGCTCATGGTTGGGGACTCGCTGCCTGTTACTTCCACTCGTTGTCCTAAGTAGTGGCGCAATTTTATCTTGCCTGTAGCCTGAAGCTGATAACTCACTCCCGGATTCTGCTTCATCAGAATGTAGTCGCCACTGGACCGGCTAAGACAGCCTTGCAAGGTTACCTGTCCTTTGGAATCTTTAGGGGTACCAGGAGCGCTATCCTGCGCCAGGAGAAAGGCGCCGGAGAGCGTGAGAGCGAACAATAATGTTCTCATGTAGATTTTTCCTCTGGTTAAATGGGATGACCACGCGACGGCGCCGGTTGCAATCAATCTGCGTTGGGAGGGATGCTACTTGACGTGAGTTTCCTGGTAGTGCACTTCCTTCCATTGCCCGGCGCGCTTCACCCAAAGTTCACCAATGTATACGCGCGAGTACCGGATGCCTGACTTGGGCGGGAACTGTATTGTGCTTTCATAGATCACGAACGCGGCGTCGGGTCCCAGGGGAATCACCTTCAGCCCCCAGAGCGTGTAGTTGAAGACATTCGTGTCTGGCAATTCGTTGAGGGCCTGAATCTTGGTCCGCTCGCCCCGGGCGTCGACCTCCACGCCCTGGTAGTCTTCGGCTAGCAGGTCGCCGTAGGCCTTTCTGTCTTTGTTTTTTAGCGCCTCCCATTCAGCTTTGATCTTCGCGTTGAACATGTCCTTTAGCGCCGAGTCGGCGGAAACGCTGCCGTATGGCGGGGTCTCGCCAGGCTTAGCCGGTGTTGTTGGCTGTTGTGCCAGAGACACGGACGTCAGGCCCGCTATGCAGGCGAAAACGAGGAAATCTCTCACAAATCCTCCAAGGCGCCACAACGAATCTAGCGTACGCTCGCAGACAACGTACATATAAGGGGAATCCTATTTCAATCCCTTGATTTTTTTTCGTGCACCCTCAAGCAACGGCGCAGGCAGTTCGGAGTAGCCTTCCTCAACCGCATAGCGCTGGCCGTCGGTATACAACCAATTCAAGAACTCGCTTAAGGCGGCCGCCCGAGCCGAATCAGAAGATGAAGTTCGCAGATAAATCCAGCTGAAACTGGTAATGGGATAGGCACCAGCTCCGGGTGCATTGGAGAGCGAGGCGGAGAAACCATTCCACCTCGGCGCTTCTGCCGCCTCGCATGCCGCCGCCAGACTTTCAGTGGACGCGGTGACAAACTTGCCCCCGGGATTCAGCACGGCTGCCTGAGGAATACCGTTCTTCACCGCATACTGATATTCGACGTAGCCGATGGCGCCGAGATTCTGTTTCACCTTGTCTGCCATATCGGAACTGCGTTCCGCAGCCTCTCCGACTGGCCATTTGGGGGAAGCAGTGATTCCAACCTGGGCGCGAAACTTGGAACTCACCTTGGAAAGAAACTCAGTGAATACGTAATTGGATCCCTTTCCCGCAGGCCGGTTGACTACTTGGATCGGAAGACTCGGAAGGGTGATCGCGGGATTCAGCTTCGCGATTTGAGGCGCATTCCATGTCTTCACAGTGCCGAGGAAGATCTCGGCTAATACCTCCCCCGAAAGCCGAAGCTCCTGGTGGGTCTCGGGAAGGTTGTAGATGGGAACGATCCCGATGAGCACGACGGGCAGCTCGATTAAACCCTCGTTCCGCTCCTTGTCAGTAAGCTGAGCTTCGCCGGCGGCAAAATCACCCGCACCATGAGCGATCTGCGCGATCCCCTCGCTGGTGCCGACGGTGAGGTATCGCATCTGACGGTTGGGATTCCGCTTGCCATACTCCTTTGCCCATCGGCCGTAGAGAGGCGCCGGCACACTCGATCCGGTTCCCACCAGGACAAGCGTTTCCTGACCCTTGGCAGCAGCGATGTACAGCCCCAAGGTCAGAAGGGGCAGCAGCCAGACATACGGGAGCAAACGGCGACCAGGAAGTCGCTGGGCAAAGCCTGCCCCGGAAGATCTTGCGGGAACTTTCATTGTGGTTCCCCCTATTCGTGGCTACACTGTTCAAAAGAAACCATAACTCGGCCAGCGGAGTGCTGTGGTCAGCGGACGACAGTAAGTTAACACCGTTTTGCGTGAACCCAAACTGTCGGTTAGCCGGTGGCTGTTGTCAGACTAGGAACGGTCACCACATCAACTCTCCGCCCACCGCAGGGTATGAAGCTGAGTTGTCTCTTCGTTGGGGAGTGGACGAGTTGCGGACAAACGTCGGGTGCTACGATGCTGAACGTCCGGACTTGTTGGTACGGTGGCGGCGCGGTCGCGCTAAGCTATCGTCCCCCGGCTGATGAGCGGCGCGAAAGCTGAACTGACTTATGTCGCATAATCACGATGAGCTTGAGGCTTTAGCGCGGGAACTGCAATCCGCGCAGGAGACGGGCGGCATGATCGCGGTTTCCCCCTCCGGGCGCCCGGGTTTCGACCTCAACGGAGCTTACGAGGTGGAAGCAACGCTCAAACGGTTCCGAGAAGCCGCGGGACACAAAGCCGTCGGTCTGAAAGTCGGTTACGCCAACAAGGCCGTGTGGCGTGTGCTTAAACTTGAAACCCTGGTTTGGGCTCACATGTACGAGGACACTGTGCAGTACAGCGACGGCAACTCCGGCGAGGTTTCAATCGCCCATCCGCGTTCGCTGAAAGTCGAGCCCGAGATTGTTTTCGGCTTGAAACAGTCGCTGAAGGTTGAGGGTTCCGATGCCCACGCTGCGCTTGAAGCAAGCGACTGGCTGGCGTTGGGATTCGAAATTATTGATTGCCCTTTTCCGGATTGGAAATTCCAGCCCAGCGATTTCGTCGCATGTTATGGACTTCACACAGCGCTCGTTGTCGGCGAAAGACTTCAAGTGCGCCCCGAGCTCATCGCCAAACTGGTAGAGGAGTTGCCGCGATTCAAGGCGCGAGTGTCGAAGAGCGGGGAATTTGTGGAGGAAGGGTCGGGCAAGAACTCTTTGAAAAGCCCTGCTCTGTGCCTGGCAGAACTCAGCGCGGCCGTCGCGAAGCGGTTTCCAGATCAGCCGCTTAGCTCCGGAGAGATCGTCAGCTCGGGCACGCTTACTGCGGGACATTTGACCACTCGCGGTGATCTCTGGACTTTTGAGGTGGAGGGACTCTCGCTGCATTCTCTCACTCTGCGCTTAGTTTGACCTTCGCCCGGCCTCACTTGCGCATATGTCCCTTCTTTGGGTAGGCTCTTGAGTCCCAATTTTATCCTCGGCTCTACTCGCTAGTTCTCATGGAGATTTCTCGATGCTCTTGCGTCTGGCTCGTTGGTTTTCGATCGTGCTTGTTCTGGGAACGCTAGGTTCAGCGAGCTCGCGCAGCTTCGTCTTCGCCCAATCCACCCAGACTCAATCCGTCCAGGCTCAAGCGATCCGGCTGCGTGTGGACCTCACCGACGCTCCGCGGAATCTCTATCACGCGAAGCTGAGCATTCCTGCCAGGCCGGGCGCGATGACTCTGGTATTTCCCAAATGGATTCCCGGCAATCATCGCCCTAGCGGCCCGATCGCGGCTCTCACCGGCATTCATATGGAAGCGGAAGGCAAGGCGCTGGTGTGGCAACGAGATGATGTTGACATGTATGCCTTTCACGTTACGGTGCCTGAAGGCGTGCCCGGGATTGACGTGTCGTTGGATGCAATCACTTCCAATGACAGTGCAGGCGGCGGGGGGCCTGCCGCCTCCAGCAATTTGCTCGATCTCAACTGGAATGCTGTTGTTCTTTACCCGCAGGGCGCCGATTCCGACGCGGTCGAATTCATTCCTTCCATCAAGCTTCCTGCAGGGTGGAAATTTGGAACAGCTTTGACACCGTCGCATACCTTCGGCGATGAGGTTGAGTTCGCTCCGGTCTCACTCACCACTCTGGTGGACTCGCCATTGATCGCCGGAGAGCATTACCGTCGCATCGAGTTGACCGCAGGATCGAATAAACCGACGCATGTAATGGATCTGGTCGCCGACAGCGAAGAGGATCTGGCGATGAAGTCCGAGGACCTCGCTGCTTACCGAAAGCTGGTTGCTGAAACCGGCGCGCTATTCGGCGCACGCCATTACCGGCAGTATCACTTTCTGTACACGCTCAGCGATCAAGTCGGCGGCCACGGAGTGGAACATCACGAATCGGATGACAGCGTCGCCGGTGAACGCACACTTCTCGATCCTGACCTGCACATGCTGGATGCGGATCTTTTACCGCACGAATTCGCGCACTCCTGGAATGGCAAGTATCGTCGGCCCGCGGGGCTGGCCACAAGAAACTATCAGGAGCCGATGATCGGCGATCTTCTCTGGGTTTACGAAGGCCTTACGGATTATCTGGGTAATCTACTGGCGGAGCGCAGCGGACTGCTTTCCCCCGAGCAATATCGCGAAGGGCTGGCAGCGACCGCCGCCAGTCTCGATCACCGTTCCGGGCGGACCTGGCGGCCTTTGGAAGACACAGCGCGGTCGGTGCAGACTCTACGGATGATGGGACCGCAGTGGTCAAACTGGCGCCGCGGTCTGGATTATTATCCCGAAGGTGAATTGATCTGGCTTGAAGTCGACGCCATCATTCGCCAGCAGACTCATGGCCAGCGTTCTCTCGATGATTTTTGCCGCCGCTTCGAGGGCGGCCAGAGCGGACCTCCGATGGTTGCGCCTTACAGCTTTGACGACGTGGTGCACGCGCTGAATGACGTTGCTGCTTACGATTGGGCTAGTCTGCTGCGCGAGCGGGTGGGCGCGACAAGCACTCACGCACCGTTGGGCGGCATAGAGCGCGATGGCTGGAAGCTGGTCTACAACGATCGACCGAACGCCTTCAACAAAGCCGGGGAAAAGTTGTCGAAATCCGCGAGCTTCGCATATTCCCTGGGGTTCAGCGTCGACAAGGATGGCAAACTCATTGACGTGATCGTCGGTTCGCCTGGCTACCAGTCAGGACTGGGGCCGGGTATGAAGTTAGTCGCCGTCAACGGCCGCAAGTGGACTCCCGGAGTTCTGCATGCCGCGATCAAGACGGCGCAGGGAAGCGCCGCGCCGATTGAATTGCTTGTCGAAAACGCCCAGTTTTTCCGGACGTATTCCATTTCGTACCACGATGGCGAGCAGAACCCGCACCTGGAGCGGGTCTCCGGGCAGCCCGATCTGCTCAACGCTCTGCTCCACCCGCTAACGCCATAGCGGCGACGGGAGGATCAAAGGTTGTAATCCTTTCGTAAGGGTTTCTCCTTGGCAACGCTGCTAAAATCGACCTAAGCGCAACCATACAAAAGTATTTAAGGTGTTCATGTACCCCTCCCTCAGAGCCGGTGCCGTCTTGCTGCTCTGGGCAGCGGTGTGTTCACCCGCTCCACTCTCCAGCCAGGCCGCGGCCGTGCCTTCGATTCGGCGAGTGCGAGTGCTTGATTCCCGAAACCAGGTCGAAATCGAAATCGAGACCAGCGACCGTGTGGTTCCACAAATTAATGTATTAACTGGTCCCGATCGTCTGGTGGTGGATTTTGTCAACGCGCTTCCCGGGCCTCAACTGCGCAATCAGCCGGTGAACCGCGGAGAAGTGAAGAGCCTGCGCGTGGGTTTATTCTCTTCGGATCCACCGGTCACGCGGGTCGTACTTGATTTAAACGGTCCGCAGCGCTACCAGGTTTTTCCTTCGGGAAGAACCGTGATCCTCAAAGTCGGAGGAGCGGCAGGCACGGAAGCGGCGAGACTCAGCACTACCTCAGGGGCGGCACTGGTAAATGCGAATTATGCCGTCCCGGCCGTGCCGGCGTCCACCCCAGCGCCGCCTCCAGTGAAGCCGCCGCTGGAAGTTTCATTTCAGAGTGGAATGCTGTCAATCAGTTCCAACAAAGCCAGCCTGTCAGAAATTCTTTCGGCCGTGCATGAACGCACCGGCGCGGAGATCGCGATCCCGGCGGGCGCGGAGCAGGAAAAAGTCATGGCCGAGCTCGGCCCGGCACCCGCTCCAGAAGTTCTGGCTCACTTACTGAACGGTACGCAATTCAATTTCCTGATCCTGAGTTCGCCAACTAATCCCGGCGGCTTGGATCGCGTGATTCTCACCGCGCGCCCGGATGGGCCGATGCCGACTCCTCTGCCGCAAGCCCGGTCGCTGACGAATGACGAAGATGAAGCCGACACCCAGCCCGCGGCCGCACCCCCGACCCGCACGTTGCCGCCGACTCCGAACCCCGGGAACGACGGCCCCCCAAACAGCGACCCTCCCAACTAGGTAAACGATCTTTCTGGGTTGCTTTCCACTTGTCGTTTGATGGGATTCTTCCGCCTTATTGATTTGCGTATAACCTGATTTGCGCATAAATCGAGGCGGCTCACATTAAGGCGACGTGATCAGCCGGATCGGCACGGGGGAAGTTCCGGTTACTGGAGAGTTCGAGGCATTGTTGCTGCAGCCGGAAACGTTCAGTACGGTTACATTTATGTTTCCGTTAGTGGTGTCGACGTCATTGATGAAGACTTGCAGGAAGCCGACGATTGTAACTGGAGGCTCATGGTTGCCACGCGGGAACTGGGCACCGGCGTTGTCAAAGATCGGCACGGTCATGATGCTGTTGCTGGTGGTGATAATGTTGTTGGAGCTGACGACTCCTGACTGTACCAGCGCGCTGCCCGATCCCGCCTTGATCTGAAATGGAAAGCTGGTTGTATCGAGCGAGTCGTTTCCCGATGACTGGTTGATCAGGCACTCAGCGGCGGCGGGGCCGTCTCCGCCGTCGCGGCCAGGATTCACGGGATTTTCGTTCAGGTCCAACTGTGTTGCTCCCGAGGTTCCGCTCGGCGTTCCGCACGTATACACCGTGCTCTGATCGCATCCCCCGATCGCTTCCTGGAAGGTATTGGCGTTTGCACAGGAGGGAGCCGCGCTTGGGTTGCCCGAAACTAACGCCGGCACGTAATCCAGGTTGGTCCCATTCAACTTAGGGGGATTGTCGGGCATGTTCCGGCCATGGCAATTGAACCCACCAGGGGTACAGTCGGCGGCCAGATTGAAGGTCTCGCCGATCACTTTCCCTCCCAAAACTCCTGGGTTTTGGATAGATCCGTCGACGGTGGACACGAAGGCCGCGCCCGGATTACCCGGGTCCTTGTTGGGAATGACCAAAGGCTTCACGCATCGCGGCTGCACCGGAATCATGCTGCCGGCAACGCTGGCCGAATTCGACGAATTAAATACCTCGGCAGTGGCAGTGGCGACGGCGGTGGTATTAGAAAAGTTGCCGCGCGGGAATAATGTAAAAACGCGGGCGAAGAAGATTGGCAGTTTGCCGCTTGTAACCGTCACTGTAACTACAGGATTCACGCCGAAGGCTGCCCCTGCACCCGTGCAACTGGTGTTGGTAGCGCCCGCGCTCCCGCCGCCATATTGCACGGATACGTTAGCGCTGGTGGCCGCGACGCCGCTGATCAGGTTCTGTTGAGCCACATTGATCGCGGCCAGAGTGGCTGCGCTGCTGGCGCCTCCGCAGATCGGCGGCCATGAATTGCTTACGTTCGCCGGGTCTCCGGTGATGCCAGAGATGGAAATCATTCTCGCGGCAGTCAGGGCCGCCGCATCCGCGGCGCGCTGAGCTTCCGCCTTGGCCTGGTAAAGGGTGCCAATGTCGATCGAAAGCGCAGCCATAGCAATGATGGTGACCAAGGCCACCGTCACCAGCGCCATCGTGAATCCGCGCTCGCGCGAGCGTAGATTCGCGTGAGTTCGTTGGCGCTCGATTAGCGGCGGTAGCATGTGCGGTCCCTCAATTCTCGTTAAAGGCGGAAGCCGTGGTAGTAATGCCGGTCGGACCGATGAACGTGATGCCCAGCAGACCGGTGACGCTGCTGTATTGCCACTTGTACGGGTACAGAATGGTGACGCAGGTGCCGACCAGATTCACTGTGTTACCGCTTATCGCTTGCGTCTTGACGCAGCCCCGGTTGATGGTGAGTGTGAGCGTGCCGCTAGCGCCGCCGCCGGGGCATCCCGATACAGTTGAAACCCAGGTAAGAGTGCCAGCGGTTTGCGTTGGAAGGGTGCCGCTCAGGCCGCAATCGTTGAGCTTCTCCGATATCAGATAATTATCCACGACATAGAACGCATCGAGCACAGACGCGGGTTGCACACTCGATCCGAGATCATTGGCGGGATCCGCGGCAGCCACGCGTGCCGCCTCGCGCGCCGCGTTAGTGACCTTCTGCTTCAACGAGATCGCTCCGCTGAAATCAAAAATTCCCACCACGAAGAGCACCAGCAAAGGCAGCGAGAGCGCGAACTCCACAATCTGAGAAGCGCAGTCATCGGCCCAGAGCCGCCGGAATGCCCGCACCCGCCGAACTGAACGATGAAGACAGTTGCTCATTGAGTTTCCGCCCGCATCTGAGCCTGCGCCCGCAGCTTGATGGTTTGATTATTTAAAGAACTGAACGGCAGCCAAAATTTGTATGGATACTGGAAGCTGACCGAGACGCCACACTCTCCAGCACCACCGTTCGCGGGAGCGGACAGCTCAATATTATCCTCCTGCGCAGGATTCCCATTGCCGCGGGGGTGGCTTACGCCCTGGACGCAAATGTTGGACTCGCTGCCGTCGCAGCTGACGACGCTTCCCCCACTGCAACTCGTCGCACTTGCGGTGGCAGAACAGGCGCACACCCCAGGGAGAATGGTGGGTTGCTGCAACTGAGTGGGATCGAGATGGGCTGCCTGCATGGCGCTTTGCACCGCAGTCCAGGCGTTTGCCGACGGATTATTCGAGCCCCCGCACGTTGTGCAAACCGGAGCCACCGCCGCACGCGCGCCTTCCCGGGCCGCGCGCGTAATCGTTCCGTAAATGCGGAACCCTTGCCCAAACCAAAGGATGGCCAGAAAGATCATGAAGAACAGGGGCAGGATCATGGCAGTTTCCGCGATCTCAGAAGCGTCCGCGCTTCGCGCCAAATCGCGCCATGTTGTCCAACCCAACTGCTTCATCGCTATCTTGCTCCCCAGATCTTCGCTTCCCAGATCTTTCCGACGCCGAAAAGGAAAGTCGTCAAGGCCAATGCTACGCCATAGGGGACCTTGAGGGACTGCGGATTATCGAGCGAAACCTCGGTCCCAGGCATCCGAAGCGTCAACATCGACGCCAACAGCCTACCGATATTGCGGAGCGTTTCCTTGAATCGTCCTTTGTAAATCACCAATCCCAAGGCCATGATCCCGGCCACGAAAACCGAGCCCATCAGCAGATTTACCAGCACCTGCCAACCTACGAAGGCTCCCAAGGCCCCAGCCAATTTCCAGTCACCGGCGCCGAGGCTGCGGAGAAAAACAAATGGCAAAAGCACGAGCAACCCGAAGCCTGCACCCAGCAGGGAAGCGTTTAGCCCGGCCCTGCCGTTCGCGATCACGTTCACCGAAACTCCAATGAAGAATCCCGGCACAGTGAGCCAGTTCGGAATGCGGCGGCTGCGCCAGTCCGTCCACCCGGCAATCAGCGCCAACGCGACCGCCAACCCCAGCACGACCGCTTTCAAACCGGCCCCGATTCGCACCGAGATTGGCTTCTTCTCACCGCGATCTCCCGGAATGAATCCAAAGGCTCAACCTCCGACAACGCTCGACTATGGGGGAAACAGGCGCCTTTTCTTTCGCACATCCAGACGCCAAAAACCAAGCCAGATGGCCTTCTGCCGCGGATTTTCACATAGGCCGATACCGAAGTCAATTGACCGACAGGGCGCGGAGCTACCTCTCGGAGATCAAAAGCAAAGGCCCGGAACCTGTCCGGGCCTCCAGGAATTCTTTCCATCCTAATGGTTGAACGCTCCCGCTGCATTGTGCTCAGCCACGATGCGCTTGGCGCCGTCGGCCAGTGCCTTTGCCTGCGGAAGAAGATCCAGCCCTTTCAGAACTTCCGGATCCGATTCTGCCCGCACCTTCATGCCATCATCCTGACCGAACGCATCCACAAAGATTTCGGCCTTGATGTTGGACTTGATCCAGTCGTTGTTATCGACCAGATCCGCCTGGGTGTAGGAAATATTGGCTTCGTCGAGCGACTTACGGAAATCCTGCAGGATCGCGTCGTCGACTTCGAAGCCCTTTGTCGGATGATGATTCACCACGTAGCGTTTAGCGAAGTTAAAGAACGCATAGTGCTGCAGGAGCGTGTCCTGAAAGTGATTGCTCTTGATCGGAGGAATCACCACATCGGGTGTGATGCCGCCGCCGCCGTAAACCGTGCGTCCACTGTCGGTCAACTTCACTTCGCGATTGGCGTTGCTGCCCGACTCCGCCTCGCGATTGTAATAATAGTCGTAGAGTGAAATGTTGCTGTAGTCGCGTTGGATCAGGCGTCCGCTGGGCGTGTAATAGTGAGCGGTGGTGAGAGCCAACCCGGTGTTCTCTGACAGCGGATACACGGTCTGTACCAGGCCTTTGCCAAACGTGACTTCACCCACGATCAGCCCGCGATCATGATCCTGAATCGCGCCGGAGACGATCTCCGCCGCCGATGCGGTTAAGCGATTGACCAGCACCACCAGCGGATAATCCTTGCCGCCGTTGCCATGCTGCGCCACGTAACGTTTTTCTGCGGAGGCGCGTCCGTGATGAGAAACGATGAGCTGATTTTTCTTCAGGAACTTGTCGGCCACGCCCACGCCTTCGCTCAGCAGGCCGCCGGGATTACCGCGCAAGTCGAGAATCAGACCCTTGAGATCGCCGAACTCATCCAGCGCTCTGGAGACTTCTTCTTCCGTGGTCTCGTTGAATCCGTTCACGTGCATGTAGCCGATTCCAGGCCGGATAAGGAAATGCACGTCCACGCTGTAACGCGGAATCTCATCGCGCACCAGGGTGAACTCCATCGGCTTCTCCACGCCTTCGCGCGAGATGCTGATGTGTACCGTGGTCCCTTTCGGCCCCTTGAGCATGTCGGCGACTTCGGTGGTGCCCATGTTCTCTGTAGATTTACCATCTACGGCGATGATCACGTCACCGGGATGAATGCCTGCTTTATAAGCGGGCGTGCCGTTGAAAGGAAAAATCACGATGACCTGGTTGTTGCGCGGCCCCACCGTCATGCCTACGCCGTAGTACTTGCCGCGCTGGTCCTCGCGCATTAGCGCGTAGGATTTAGGATCGAAAAAATTCGAATGCGGGTCGAGCGCGTGCAGCATTCCCGGGATGGCTCCGTTGTAGATAGCCTTGTCCGGGTTGACCGGCTCCGCGTAGTTTTCCTCCACGATAGAGTAGACATCCGAGAACTGCTTCAGGCTGTCTTTGACGTCGGAGTCGCTGTCGAGCGACGATTGTTGCCCCGTGCGCTGGGCGAAAAGAATCCCCAGAAAACCGCAGGCAAGGAGAAAGAAGACTACGAGAAAGAGAGAGCGGCGAGAACTACGTGCCATCTTGAGTTTTCCTTCGATTGAGGGTTGTCGACCACCCCAGCTACCGTGCTGAATACACGCAGTATATCACCACGTTAGACGGTCCCGGACCGGGATAGTTACCAACGGTAACCATTCCGCTGGCCGTCCCTTTCTTATTGTGAGATGCACCGGGGAGGGGGTTAAGGTTCCCAGCTTCCAGAGGCGCCTCTAAATTGCGTCCGCGCCGCTGGTTTGCCGCTCCCGCAAACTCCTATTGACGCCGAGGTCATACCGCTATATTGTGACCGTCACCACACGTGCAGGGGGCCCGTTTTGGCATAGGGAAGAGCTCGGGGAGGTTGTCCGTGCTATTTCGTCGAGTGGTCACTTTTGCTTCCTGTGGGATATTTCTGCTTCTGGCCGCCGCTGAGTATCCTCCAGTCACCGTTCTCGCGGGCGTGGGTTTCCAGCCGATTTCTCCTGAAGAGCTGAAGATGACGAGCGAACCGCTCGCTCCCGGCGCTCCTGCCGTCATCCTTTACCGCGAAGTCGATCGCGACGATAACGGCCAGACTACTCACGAGAATGACTACATCCGAATCAAGATTTTGACCGAGGAAGGGCGCAACTACGGAAACGTAGAAATTCCGTTTTATACGGAGAGCGAAGACATAGTCAACGTCCGGGCTCGAACCGTCCATTCCGACGGCTCCATCGCGGAATTTGACGGCAAGGTCTTCGAAAAATCCTTGGCTAAGGGAAGAGGATCGCGATTTACGGCAAAGAGCTTTACCCTTCCCGACGTCCAGGTGGGAAGCGTCATCGAGTATTATTTTACGCACGATTTCAAACAGGACCAGGTCTACGAGCACAAGGTCCTGCTTTACGGTTCGCAGTGGATTCTTAGTTCCGATCTCTTCACGAAGAGCGCCAGGTTCTCGCTGAAACCGTACAGCGCCAGCTATGGATCGATGCATCTCCGCTGGACTTGGCACGAGCTCCCGCCCGGGTCTATCCCGCAGCAAGGCACAGACAATATCATCCGAATGGAGGCGAGCAACATTCCCGCGTTGCAGTCGGAGGACTTTATGCCTCCAATCAATGAGTTGAGGTCGCGCGTGGATTTTATCTACACCGACGAACTCCCCGAAAACAATCCCGACAAGTTCTGGAAGAACGTCGGCAAGAAACGAAATGGGCAGTTAGAAAGTTTTGTGGGGAAGCGACAAGCCATGGAAGAGGCAGTGGCACAGATTGTTTCTCCCAGCGACCTTCCTGAAGTAAAGCTAAGGAAAATTTACGATCGCGTGCAGCAGATTCGAAACAAATCGTACGAGTTGCGAAAGACGGAGCAAGAGGAAAAGCGCGACAGGGAAAAGCCAGTCGAGAATGTGGAAGACTTGTGGAAGCGCGGCTACGGCAGTGGAGCGCAACTCACCTGGCTGTATCTAGGTCTGGTGCGCGCTGCAGGCTTTGAGGCCTACGGATGCTGGGTCTCCGGTCGGCAGGAGTATTTCTTTTCGCCGAACACGATGGAACCTGGGAAGCTGAATTCCAATGTTGTGCTGGTGAAACTGAATGGCAAAGATCTTTATTTCGATCCGGGCGCGGAATTCACTCCTTTTGGGATGTTGCAGTGGCCGGAAACAGGAGTCACAGGGTTGCGTCTCGACAAAGACGGCGGTAGCTGGATCCAGACCACACTCCCGGCTGCTTCGGAGTCTCGCATAGAACGCAAGGCAAACTTAAAACTCACCGATAATGGCGACCTCGAAGGAAAGCTTACCGTTACCTACACCGGCCTGGAAGCGATGTACCATCGTCTCGATGTCCGCCATGCAGACCAGGTGGCACGCAAGAAGTTCCTGGAAGACCGTGCGAAAACACAAGTCCCCGTCGCAGCGGAAACGGAGTTGATGAACCAACCGGACTGGAGTGGCTCGGAAACCCCATTGGTGGCGGAGTTTGACGTGAAGATTCCTGGTTGGGCCTCGAACGCTGGGAAACGTGTGCTCATTCCTGCCGGAGTCTTCACCGGCGCGGAGAAACACACCTTCGAACATGCCAACCGGGTTTACCCGATTTACTTCGAATATCCCTATCAGACAATGGACGACGTAACTATCGAACTTCCTTCTGGCTGGCAAGTAAGCAGCGTTCCACCGGGGAAAGACCAAGATGGACACGTAGTGGGCTATAGCCTGAAAGTGGAGAATGGCAAGAACACATTGCATTTGACGCGCAAGCTTATCGTGGATTTCATGATGCTGGACCCAAAGTACTATCCGGCGCTGCGAAATTTCTTTCAGGTAGTGAGGACTGGAGATGAAGAGCAAATCGTACTGCAGCCCGGTTCGGCGACCGCGAGCAACTGACCGAAGGGGGCTGTTGCTTATAGGGTGCGTCGTTGCGAGCATTTTGGTTGGGGCGCCACGGGCCGCGGCAGGTGGGGATGCCCCGCCATGGATGCACGCGTTGGTCAATGCGCCGTTACCTTCCTACGATGAAAAGACTGACGCTGTGTTGCTGTATTCCGAAACCCGCGTCACGGTTATCTCCTCCGAGGAAATGCGCACACAGGTTCGCGAAGCCTACAAGATTCTCCGGCCCAATGGCCGCGATCACGGCACCGTGAGGGTCCCTTTCGATGCGCAGAGCAAGGTTAATAGTCTTCACGGCTGGTGCATCCCGGCTCAGGGCAAGGATTACGAAGTTAAGGAGAAAGACGCAATCGAAAGCGCTTACATGCCAAACTTCGTACTTGCGTCAGATGCAAAGGTTAAAACACTACAGATCCCGGCGCCGGATGTCGGCAACATCGTTGGATACGAGTACGAAACCGAGGAGCGTCCTATATTTTTGCAAGATATCTGGGGGTTCCAGGAACATGACCCAGTCCGGGAGAGCCATTATTCTCTGCAGCTTCCCCCCGGATGGGAATACAAAGCGTCATGGCTCAATCATCTTGAGGTCAAGCCCACGCAGACAGGAAGCAACTCCTGGCAATGGGTGCTCAGCGACATAAAGGAGATTCGTCACGAGCCTTGGATGCCTCCTCTGGACGGAGTCGCCGGCCGAATGGTGTTGTCGTTTTTCACATCGGAAAAAATCGCCCTCAACTCCAATATGGATTGGGACGCGATGGGAAAGTGGTATTCCAACCTGATCGGGGAGCGTGTGGATGCCTCTCCGGAAGTCAAACAGCAGGTTGCGGTGCTCACCGGCTCCCAGGCCACGCTACTTCAGAAAATGCAGGCAGTGGCCGGCTTCGTTCAACAAGACATTCGATATGTGGCCATCGAACTCGGCGTGGGCGGCTACCAACCTCATCCTGCGGCTGAGGTGTTCGCGCATCGTTACGGCGACTGTAAAGACAAAGCCACTCTCGTCCGTTCCATGCTTCGTGAGATCGGAATTGATTCCTACCATGTGGTGATCTATACTGAACGCGGTGCTGTGACCCCACAAACACCAGCCCATCACGGATTCAATCACGCAATTCTTGCCGTCAAACTTCCTGACGGCGTGGCCAATTCATCCCTCATCGCCACCATCGACCATCCCAAGCTCGGCAAGCTTCTTTTCTTTGATCCGACCGACGAGCTGACACCTTTTGGCCAGATTCGGGGAGAGCTGCAAGCTAACTACGGCTTGCTGGTGACGCCCGGTGGGGGCGAGTTGATCGAACTGCCGCAGCAGCCATCCTCCATGAACAGCATCCAGCGCACGGCCAAGCTAACTCTCGACTCGGCGGGCATGTTAAAGGGCGAGGTCAAAGAGATGCGGCTCGGCGAGCGTGCTTCCTCCGAACGGTGGCGGTTGCGCACCGTGACCAAAGATACCGATCGCATTAAGCCGATCGAGGACCTTCTCGGCAGTTCGCTTTCCAGCTTTCACATCACCCGAGCCAGCCTTGTCAATCTGCAGCAAACCGACCAACCCTTCGGGTTCAACTACGCGTTCGAGTCGCCGAACTATGCCAAGAACGCCGGCAACCTGCTTCTCGTGAGGCCCCGCGTGATTGGCAGCAAGGGTTCGGGGTTTCTGGAGACCAAAGAACCCCGGAAGTTCTCCATCGAATTCGAGGGCCCAGCTCGCGACACGGATGTATTCGAAATCTCGATTCCGGCAGGGTACGTGGTTGATGACCTGCCGCCTCCCGTCGATGCAGACTTCGGTTTCGCCAGCTATCACGCCAAGACCGTGGTGAATGGGAACGTTGTCGGCTATACCCGTACCTTTGAGGTGAAGGAGTTGACCGTACCTGTTGCTAAGGCTGAGGATCTCAAGAAGTTTTACCGCATCATCGCCGGCGATGAGCGAAGCACGGTTGTTCTCAAACCAGCCCCTTAAGCGATTCTCGATAGTCCGGCGCGGCGCGGCTTTGGAGTTTGCTGCCCGGTGCAAGCGCCGCGCATTGCCGCGTTTCCATTCCCGCATTATGATGAGGCCATGAGCTTTTCCGACACCATCTTCCTGTTCTTCCTGGCCCTCATTCTTTTTGGGCCGAAGAAGTTGCCGGGGATGGCGCGCCAAGCCGGCCGTCTGCTTGCCGAACTCCGGCGGGCGTCGAATGAATTCAAGTCGCAGATCGAAACCGAAATCGCTCATTTGGAAACCGAGAAGCCCACGATCTTGTCGCCGAACCCAGCGCCGCTGGGAACTGTTCCCAGCGTGAGTTCAAGCCCCGCAGCCAGCGATCCTGTTCCGCCGCAACTGGAGTCGGCTGTCAGCCCGGACGTTCCCCCAGGACATTCCGTTGACGAGGGCACGGAACATCAGACCGCGCCGGCCGTTTCGAATCCTGACGTCTCAGCGAGTTCAACTTCGACGGCCGAGAGCGTCGCTGATCCCACGGCGCCGCAGGAGTCGCATGTTTGATACCGCCGCCGAGGCCTCCGGCGAAGAGCCCAAACACGACTCTATGCCAACCATGGGCTTTCTCGATCACCTGGAGGAACTGCGCCGCCGCCTGGTTTACTCGATTGCTGCCGTGGCTGTGGGATTTTTTGCTTGCTGGGGTTTTCGCGAGAGAATCTACGCCATCATGCAGAAACCGATCATGGACGCCCTCAAAGCCAATGGCCTGACGGAGAAACTGGTCTACTTGAACCCCATCGATCCCTTCAACCTTTACTTGAAGATTGCCGCGCTGGCTGGCCTGTTCCTTACTTCACCTTTTGTCCTCTATCAAGTGTGGATGTTCATCTCGCCGGGTCTTTATCGCAATGAAAAGCGCTACGTGGTTCCCTTCATGGCGTCTACGATTGCTTTGTTTAGCGCTGGAGGATACTTCGGCTACCGCATCGTTTATCCCCGGGCCTTGGACTTCCTGATCGGCTTTGGAAGCCAGTTCCAGCCCATGATCACAATCTCGGAGTACACGTCGCTATTTCTCAGCATTATCCTGGGCATGGGGCTGATCTTCGAGATGCCGATTCTTATTTTTTTCCTGGCGCTGATGGGCATCGTCAGCGCCGGCTTCATGTGGAAGAATTTCCGCTACGCTATTTTGATTATTTTCATCGTTGCGGGCATCGTCACCCCGAGTCCGGATCCAGGCAGCATGTGCATCTTCGCTGCTCCCATGGTGGCGTTGTATGCCCTCAGCATCGGCATCGCCTGGCTCGTCCATCCCAAGCAGCGGCAGGCCCGGAGAGACAAACAGGCCACATAAAATTCCTATGGGGGCCAGCGAGGTTTAATTCCGAGGTTGATCCAGTGATATCGAAAAAGAGCAAACTTGAGAATGCGAACAGCAAGAAGGTCAGCGCTATCGTGAGAAAGAGCAAGCGAAGCGGGATGAAGTTTGTTCCCATCGTCTTGCTCTCGTTCGCCGCGACCCTAATGGCCTGCGACCATGATAAGGATGCCAGTTCAACAGCAGCGCAGACGAAGGTGCCTGCCGCTTCCGATGACACAGCCGCCACAAAACTCTCGCTACCACCCGACGCCGGTTCTTCGCCCGCGATCGATTCCACCCGCGCCTTCCAATACGTCAAAGAAATCGTAGCCTTCGGGCCGCGTCCGCTGGGAAGCGCAAATCATAAGAAGGTCGAAGACTATTTGCTCGCCCATCTCAAAGGCGACGAGGTGGAAAACGATACGTTCATTGCCGACACGCCCGAGGGGAAGTTTCCCGTTCATAACATTGTCGCCAAGTTTCCCGGGACCAAAGACGGGATCATCGTGATCGCCAGCCATTACGACACGAATTATCCGCTCCGCAAAACATCCTTCGTGGGAGCTAACGATGGCGGCTCCTCGAGCGGGCTGCTTCTCGAATTCGCGAACCAACTCCGCGGCAAAACTCGCGAAGGTTACAGTGTCTGGCTCATATGGGACGACGCCGAGGAGGCTATAAGGCCGGATACCGAGGTCCCTTTCCTCGATGACAGCCTCTACGGCATCCGTCACCTGGCAGAAAAATGGGAAGCCGACGCGACCCTGAAGAAGATAAAGGCATTCCTGCTGGCGGATATGGTCGGCGACGCCGATCTCAACATCGAGCACGACTCAAACTCGACGCCCTGGCTCGAAGATGTCGTGTACGAGGCGGCCACTCGGGTTGGCTATCAGTCGCATTTCTTCGCGCGAACCATGCCCGTGGACGACGATCACATTCCTTTCATGAAGCTTGGCGTCGCCTGCGCGGATTTTATTGACTTCGACTACGGCTACAACGATGTCTTCTGGCATACGACGCAAGACACGATGGACAAGCTCAGTCCTAAGAGCCTGGAAATTGTCGGCGTCACCATGCTGGAAACAGTCCGCATACTCGACAAGATGGACCCACTGCCGCCGAAGTGAGGCCACGGCTTCCGCGCATTTCGCGATGAGCTTTTGCTCTTTTCCAGCATTTCGTTTCTAATGCACCCGATATGAAAATGAGAGCTTTATGGCCCTGCTTCGTCCTGAGTGCCATCTGTCTTGCCGCCACTCCTCCCACTGAAACTGACGATGAGGCCCGCATCATTCAGGTTGCCCTGCAACCTTCCCCACTCGAAAGCAATCTGCACCACCTGACCGATGAAATCGGCGGCCGCGTGCCGGGCACTCCCGCCATGCAACATGCGGTCGAGTGGGGAGTAAGAGCGCTCACCGTCGCCGGAGCCGACAGCGTTCACACGGAAGGCTTCACCATCCCGAACTCCTGGTCTGAGGGCGCAACCGAAATGACGGTGACTGCGTTCTATGAAGTCGGCGATGCCAAGGTCGGCGGATTGCTGCCTACGGTATTCCGCGCGCACGCGGTCTCGGTGGCATGGGCTCCGGCGCTTGCTCCCGCCAAGCACGTGCCGGTGGTCGATGTGGGTGACGGCACGCCCGCTGAGTTCGCGAAAGCTGGCAATATTTCCGGCAAGCTGGTGTTGGTGCATTCGGTTGTCCTTAAGACCTGGGACGATCTCTTCGCCGAATATTCGAAGGCGCCCCCAGTGATCGACGCTGCAGTTAAGGGAAAAGCTAAGGCCATCGCGTTCATGGCCACGCGGGAGCACGACATCCTCTACCGGCATACGAATTCTGCCGAGGGAGAAATTGACCGCATTCCCCAGGTGCTGGTGGCGCGCGAAGATGGCGAGCGCATGAGCCGGCTGCTGGCCTCAGGGCATCCGGTGTGGGTCGACCTGAGTATTCCCAACGAGGTGGGCGGGCCGATCAAATCGGCTAACGTGATCGGGGAAATCAAAGGCAGTGAAAAGCCCGACGAATTTGTCATTCTCGGAGCGCACCTGGATTCCTGGGAGTTAGGCACTGGCGCGCTCGACAACGGGTGTAATGCTGCCCTGGTAATCGACTCGCTGCGTGCGATCAAAGCGTCTGGCTTGAAGCCGCGCCGCACCATCCGCTTCATTCTTTTTTCCGGCGAAGAGGAGGGCTTGCTGGGCTCGCGGGCTTACGCTCGAGCGCATCGCTTCGAGCTCGACAAAGCTGCCGGAGTCATCATCTACGATTCCGGAACCGGCAAGACCAAGGGCTTTTCCGACGGCGGCCGCAAGGATGTGCTCGACACCGCCAAGCGCCTCATGGCACCGCTGCAACAATTCGGCGTGACCGACATGAAAACCGACATGGAAGGAGGCACCGATCACTTTGATTTCATGCTGGAAGGTGTTCCGACATTCGTCGCCGATCAGGAGGAGGCGAATTATATGGAAAACTACCACGCCGTCTCCGACACCTACGACAAGGTGGACTTCGTACAACTCAAGAAAAATGTAGCCGAGGCTGCCGAGTTCAGCTTCGCGCTCGCCAATCTTCCGGAAAAGATCGGTCCTCGCTTCACTCGCGCCCAGATCGAGCAGAGCCTGCAAGAAACGCATAACGAGGATCTGCTTAAGTCCTCCGGCTTGTGGGACGCCTGGCAGAGTGGACGCGTCGGCCGGGAAAAGTGAAGCGATTGTTTATTGCTAATTGATGATGGTTGGTTGCCAGGCTTGCAATCGATGCGTCAGTCAACAATCAATAATCAGCAATCAACAATTCTTGATCCTCCAGGGATGCCGTTGCTCTACTTCTGGATTCTCTTCAATGTGTTTGCGCTGGG
>DATHOK010000141.1:0-14633 GCA_035484995.1 Verrucomicrobiia bacterium
CAAACCTGCTTCCGCGGCCTGCCGTGCGAACGTGGGACTCTTGGCAAACTCGATGCCGTTGGTTGCCGCCTGCACGCTGTCGTAGCCGAGTTGACGGGCGTAGCGAATGGCGTCCAGAAAATGCGGGGACAGAGTCGGCTCACCCCCGGAGAACTGCACGGACATCTGACGCCGCGGTTTGATGGAAAACGCGTTGTCGAGCAGCGTCTTGATATCTTCCCAGGTAAGCTCGTGCACGAATCCGACCTGGTTGGCATCCATGAAACACGGATCGCACATCATGTTGCACCGGTTGGTCAGGTCAACGGTGAGAACCGAGCCTCGCCCGTGCTTGATGGTGCTGCTGCCGTGGTTGTGCAATTTCTCGTCGTTATGGGCACGGATATCGCGGCCGGGAAATGTCTCCTCGAGATGGCGGAAGAACTGCGGATCAATGGATATGACATCTTCGAAATATCCGTGGATAGGACAATCTTTGACCATCAGGATTTTGCCGTCGCGCTCGATGATCTGCGCTTTGATTTCACCGGGCCTTTCGTTCAAGAGAACGCGATAATCCTGTTTGCCGTCGACGATTTGCTGACGAATCTCCGGCACACAACGCGGGCACAACGAATCGGTTTGCCGAGGCCAGCCTAGAGGAGGTTTCGACTTTTCCCGGGACTTCAGCAGCGGCTTGTCCGACCACCTGGGTGTGAAAGATGGATTTTCGGGAAAGAGATCGTTACTCAAACAAAATATTTGCCACGCCACGTTCGCAGCACTTGACATCGCCTTTTCGAGGTATTTGACGGGCTTATGCATTTGCCTTGACGCTCCGTGTTGAGCCGACCACAATGTCGTCTACTTTGGCCGAACAAACGATTTTGAAGAATGCTGCACCAGACCCAGCTGCCCCCCGGTCGTCGAAGAGTATCAGATGACATTCTTGTGCGACAACTTGCTCTTGCTGGGCGTCACGAGTGAAATTACACTCAAACGTTCCCTATGAGGAACGCAATGGGACGCCGGTCAGCCTGGAAGATCGAGAACTATACCTACTGCGAGTGTCCACACCCGGACCGCGAGTTCGGCTACGCGGTTTCCCTGCACAACCACTCGTGCCACTCCGTGGAGAAGCTGGCGGCATTAAACCAGGTTGTCAAGCTGGCGTTCATGCGCCCTTTTAGTGGCGTTCTGCAAAGGTCGTTTGGCCTCGGCGGTGTTTCTGATCTGAATTACGCAGAGATAACGTTCAATCCGCCCTACACCCCAGAAGACGTCTATCAGATGGAGGCAGCGGCGGCTGCCAATTGGGGCTTCCACGGGGTTCACCTTGCCATTACCGATCATGACGAATTTGCCGGCAGCCTCGCTCTGCTGCGCGGCCGGCCCGATCTGAACGGCCGCATCGCGCTTAGCGAGGAGCTGTCACTCTGGTTCGAAGGACACTTATTTCACCTGGGAGTGAGTTACATGCCCGAGAGTGAAGTCGAGGAAACGCATACTCGACTTCAAGGGGCTGCGTGGGGTAGACGCTACGACGAATTGTTTGAAACCCTCGCCGCCAGCGGCTGCCTGGTCGTCTTGAATCATCCTCTCATCGCCTGGAGACCGGGAGCAGAGACAATTCCCGTCACGGCATTGCTCTCGCGCTACGGCTGGGCGATTCATGCTTTAGAAGTAAACGGGATGCGGCCACGCGAGGAGAACGATCGCGTTCTGGAACTTGCCCGGCAGTGGCGCAAACCCGTGGTCGGCGGGGGAGACAGCCATCTGCTGGTCGCCGGTTCCATTCTCTCTCTCTCTCGGGCCGGAACTTTCAAAGACTTTATCGCCGAAGTGAAGGACGGCCATGCGGTACCGTTCGTGACGCCTGATTACTTTGCCCCGCTCAAATGGAAACTTTTCTTGCGAGTGCTGTTTTTCATTTCGCGCTACCGGCAAATTGCCAGCTATAAGGGACAACCCGTGGCCGCCATGCTGGGGCGCCGCAGAGTTTTGCTCGATCCGGTGGGATCGGCTAGTCGCGCAGTTCTGGCTCTGGTCTCCGTTCTCGGATTAGAGCGGTGAGAGAGAAAATTTCTACGCGCAATGTTCCGACAGGAACATAACGTCATGACGGAAGAGGGTATACGATTATGTCATGACAATCAAACCCAAGAAAACAAGGCGGCGGAAGACGCGGCCGCGGCCGGGGAGAGTGATCGAGCTGCATGCATCGGTTGAGGACGACTTGTTGTCGCTGGCGGATGAGGAGACGGGCTCGGAGGCGCGCTGGAACCGTCCACGTAAGCGAAGGGTTTCGTTGCGCGTGGATATCGAGGTGGTGGACTGGTTCAAGTCCAAAGGCCCGGGTTACCAGACTCGGATCAACCGGATCTTGCGGTGGGTGATGATGGAGGGTAAGAAGCGGGCGGGGGAGAAGTAGTGGCGATGTAGGCCGCATGCTCCCCACTTCTCGCAAAGTACACGAGAAATGGGGCACCCTCTTCTTTGATCGCGCTTGCGAGATCAAGGCCGGGCCACCAGCGCTTCTCTCCGCTTATTGCTTTTTCATGTTCATCGGTCTGCTGCTCTCTTGGCAAAGGCCGGAGTGCAGACGCGATTTGCGGTCTGAGTAAGTTCCGGCCAGGGTGTTTTCTCCGGTGGGACTCACAGTTGCGCAGTATTCTACGGTGTGTTTTTCGGAAAAAAGCATGAAGAGATGCTTGCCGCTGACCACGCCCGTTATATCGTATCCCCCGCCGTTGCCGCTTACGTCCCGGCTTCCCTCGGCTTGTATCAGATGGAAAGCGCCCCATTCGTCCGAATTCCAAGCGCCGTTCACATTGATCTCAGCCGGATCTTTTTGCGCGTCAAGCCACGCCTTGCCTTCCACCTCCACCTTGGCAGCTGCTACAGAAGTCGGGAAGGAAAAGCACAGCAATAACAATGTCACCGCGAATGTCAGCTGTTTCATGAGAGACGTTCCCCTTTCTATTGCCCGGCGGAGGCCGGGAGGCCTACGGTATCTTGAGGTGCAAAGGCCTACTTTTCGGGTATCCGATCAGATAGGTAATTGGCACCTTTCCACCGGCTAGCTCACCGATTTCCCATTTGTATTCGCAAGAGGTCAGTTTGTCTACGATCTCACGCAGTTCCTGGGGCCGATATGTGCGCAGGCAAGACACGACTCCATCGAATAGCAGGACCAATGGAATGATCGGAATCAAATAAGTCCAGAGCAACCGCGACCATCGGAATGGACGAATCCGCGGGGTGTGGAGGAACAACAGAAGAATCCCGGCAAATATGACGCCGATGGTCAACGGATCGCGCTTGGTGGCCTCAAATATTCCGACGCTTTCGCGGGCATCAACGGCATCTTGCAGAATGGCACGAGCATCCTCCGGCGGAAAATGATGGAACGACGTAAACATCGTTCGCAGCCCCTTCAGCGCCCCAGGAACCTTCTTCGCGTCAACCGGCTCCGGATAGAAAGTAATATGGTGGTCAGAAGACGCGCTGACACTTTGGAATGCCTTGAGATTCGGATATTTGTCGGTGAGCCATACCTGCAGGCCCGAGGAATCGCCTCCGGCGTCGTGGCATTGCAGCGTTCGAGAAAGATCCAACCACGGACCGCCTCCGCCCGAACACATATCAACAATCGATTGTCGGGCGTTCGTCGCGTTGCCAGTAGAGTCAACCACTTTTTGTAGCAGCGGAGCGATGGGAGCGTAGGCGTGTAAGAGGTTGAACCCAAACTGCATCGCATCCGTGACGTCATCTCGAAGCGATGACGGGAACCACGGTTGTTCATGGAGTTCGATGAACTGTACGCGACGCATGGGCAACTCAGCCTGGCAGGCACCGTGTGAACATTCTCGTCCAAATCCGCAAGAAAGACCATTCAACGCTAAAGTGGTCTTCGATCCTGGGCGCAAGTACAGAGCGTGGCCGCTGCCGTAGGCTGAAGCCAGTCCGACCGCGGATTGCCTCAGGCTCGGGCAAGCGTTACTCCCCAAGTGAAGCCGATCCCGGCAGATGCGAACAGCAACAATTGCCCGGGACGAATTTGACCCTCGCGCCGCATATTCACATAATTGATGACTAGATCACTGGCAAAAGTGTGGCCATATTCTGCCATAGCAGTTGGCGGCAAGCCGCCCTCGGGCAGACCCAACATCTTGCGGAACCCCTCGCGGTCCCGCCGGCTTATGTTGGAATAGATGAAATGGTCAATGTCGTTCAAGCTCAAGGAAGACGCTGCCAGAGCCTTATTTACCATCCGAAGCATGTTGAGAAAGTAGACTGGCATCACCTCGCGCTCCATGCACAAGGCATCGACAACAATATCGACGTGGCCATTTGTTCTGACCATGGTAATCGCATTCTGGAGGTGGCCGAGCGTCATGGCTTCGACGCCCAACAGGGACGGGCCCTCCGTTCCCTCACGGCGGAGGATCACGGCGCTGCTGGCATCGCCATGCATAGTGATTGGGAGCAGCGAGCGATTGCCTTGAGGTGCGGCGTCGCCGGCTACCAGCAGCACTGTCTGAATGCTTTCATCGGTCGCCATCCAGCCCAGCGCGGTCTTGATTGCGACGTGAAGTCCTGCACATCCGCCAACTTTGAAGCTCAAAATCATCGAAGTTTCAGCACCCAGATCGGCGCTAAGTTTGTGTGCGAACGAAAGACCCTGTGAGCTTTCGGTGGACCAGGTGCTGTAATCGAGGATGAGATTGATGTCCCGCGGCGTTATTCCGGCTTCGGCTATCGCCTTGGAAGCGGCTTCGAGAACCAAGTCATAAAGTTGCTTGTCGCCGCAGATACGGACCCGATTCAGTCCGAGACCTTCCAGGGCCTTTCGTCTCGACTCCGGTCCCAAGGCAGAAAGTGCCGTCTCTATTCGAGTTCGTTCCCGCGCTAAGACTGCTTCCACAGCCTCATCATCCGGGGGAATTGCGAAGGCTGCGGCTGCAATTCGCACATTCATATTTAAGGCAACTCCAGAAGAAGGGCGGCAAATCCGCTGTCGCCGGCTGTTCCCAACAACAGGGCTTGCCCACTGATTGGGCGGCTGCTTAGCGCCAGGATCAAGTGAAAAAGAGCGCCAGTACCCGCCAAACCCCCGGCAAACGGCTGCGGGGGGATGATAACAGCGCCATCGCCGGAAATCTCGCGAGCCAAGGCGGTTGTAGAACTGGTGGCGCAGGGCGCACCATTCCCGCTGCAGACAGTAAGACTCGGGACGGCCCCCCCGAGCATCTGCCGGATGATCTCAGCCGGTTGACCGCCTGCCGCCCAGCGGCCCGAGCCAATTCGGGCATATGGGCGGACGTTCGGGCGGACATTACGGCGACCGGATGATTCCACCACCAATGCCGCTACACCTTCGCTTGGGATAAACCCACCGGCTTCCGGCAAGGGACCCGACTTGTAGCATGCCGGCGAGAGCAGGCCTGCCGCCTCGTACCATGAATAGAGGGTTTGCGCCAGCGCGTCACCCGCGAGAACAATGGCCAAGTCAGCCTGACCATGGCGGAGCAGAGAAGCGGCTTGAATCAGCGCACTCTCGCCCGCAAAGTCCTTGTTGCTTACCGTGACATTAGGCCCCCGCAGGCCGTGAAACAGAGACACATGACTTGGCGGAGCGCTGGCGAGAGTCTCTGGGAAGGTAGTGGGATCGGTTCCATTCCAGCCATTTGCGGCAGCACTGAGGTAAAAAGCTTCCGTGAGTTCGACACAGCCGAAGGCGGTGGCGAAGACCACCGCGACCCTGGATCGGTCAACTTGGCTGAGGTCGATGCCAGCATCCTGAATGGCCAGGGACGAAGCTACCAAGGCCCACGCCGACAGGCGATCGAGACGCCTAGTCTTCAGGCCCGGCACGACGCTGGCGGGGCGAAAGGGCTGTACGAGGAACGCTCGGCGTGGCCCGGCACTCGTCCAGGCGGTGATTGGACTGGGTTCCAGGGGGCGTTCCAGGGAAGACTGTGGAATTAGTCCCGCCAGCGGGCCATATGGACTCACGGAACCGATACCGGTGATAGTGACGGGCGGTAAGTTCGGAGTCATGAGCGACCGCTCCCGAATATAAGCACAGTGTTGCTGCCGCCAAAGCCGCTGGAAACCGACATGGCCAGCGGCAGCGGTTGGCGCTTCACTTTCCCCCTCAGCCAGTCGACGCCAGGGCTATCAATGGGATCGGCGAGCCGCAGCGTCGGAAGCAATGCCCCCGCACGAACGGCCATGATTGTAATGGCTGCCTCCAAGGCGCCAGCTGCGCCCAGGCAGTGTCCGAAATATGACTTTGTCGAAGATACGGGAATGGGACGGCTGCGCCCACGAAAGGCGGTCTCGTACGCGTTAGCCTCGGCAATATCGTTCAGAGGCGTGCCCGTGCCGTGGGCATTCACATACCCAATCTCATCACCGCTGACCTCCGCCATTTCCATGGAAAGTTTTATGCAATCGGCCAATCCGCTTCCCTGTTTCTCTGGCGCGGTGGTATGAAATGCATCATTGGTCATGGCCCATCCCCGCAGCACCGCCAGAACCTTGGCATTACGCGCGGTGGCACTGGCTAGCGTTTCGAGGATCAAAACCGCGGATCCCTCGCCCAGGTTCAGGCCGTTGCGATTCTGGTCAAAGGGAGAGCACGGTTTTGGATCTAAGGCTCGCAGGGAGTTAAATCCGCTCAACGTAAACGGGCACAGTGGGTCGCTGCCGCCCACCAACATTATGGGCGCGGCCTCGTCGAGGAGCATGTTGGCAGCGAGCGCGATCGCCATCGCTCCGGACGCGCAAGCCACAGAGATGGCGCAGCGCGGTCCGCGAATCCCGAAATGCTCACCAACGGCGTCAGCAACGTGTGCGAACGGATATGAGGCACCCCGCAGCAGACTGCCGGGACGCCGATACCAAGCGGCCGGATCTTCGGCGATTCCAGTATCGATCTCGGTCAAGCCACCGACCGTGTTCGCCATCACGATGCCGCTGTCACGGAAGGTAGAGCTATCGTAACCTGAATTCGCCATCGCGTCCTGAGCCGCCACCGTGGCGAGTCGATCGGTGCGCGAGTAGCGGGAACTGGAGAGTTCCTCCAGAGGCGCCAATTCCCGGACCTGGGCAGTCGTCCCTTCGAAGCCGGGATACACATCCCTCGTGGGCTCCAGACAGGACTCGCCCGATAACATGCCCGCCTGCAGGCAGCCCATACCGATGCCATAGGGGCTGACGACCCCAACACCAGTAACGACGATGGTCTTATGGATATCAGTCAAAAGAGGCAACCGGCCAAAAGTTGAAAAAAATCAACCACCGATCATGATAGGTCGTCAACGTGTTTTCCAGAAACTGGAAGGCCAGGTGGGCCACCAAGCGCATGAAACGGACCACTATCGCGCAGCCTCCATCGAAGGCTTTCTTGCGACGAACAGGACGTGCACCAGGGGCAACCGATTCTGGAGACGGCGCTCTTCCAATTGCATTCCGGCGTTCTCCAGCACACTGCGGTACTCTGCGATCGACAGCACTCGGGGCCGGAAGCCGTCGCCGCCGATCGCGAAGATTAGCCGCTCGAAAGCCATGGCGATCGCGGACCGGAGGCCGCGTTCGCAATCAGGGACCCGGAAAATCAATATTCCGTCTGGCGCGAGTGCCGAACAGCACCGTTTCAGCAGGGCCAGTTGCTCAGCAGCGGGCAAATACTGCAAGACATCCAGAATTAAAATCAAGCCGGCTGGCGGAAGCTCGAAATGGCGGATGTCGGCTACAGTCACGTCTGCGTTCAGCGTGCTGAGCGCCTGCCGAGCGACGGCGATGCGATGCGCATCCAAGTCGCAACCAACCAGGCGCCGGGAGTTATCGCCGAAAGCCACAAAACAAAGAGCTACGCCGTAGCCGCAGCCCAGATCCACTACTGTTCCCGACCCAAGGTTTTCGGCTGCAAGTAATTCAAATATCCGATCCAGCCGGAGCTTCCATCGTACGAACTTGCGAGCCGTTAGCGCGGATTGGGCAAAGACTTCGTTTACAAAGCGGACGCGCTCCCGCAGCGCCGAACTGGCAGACGCCTTAAGATGAAGATGGACCACAACCGCGGTGATCGCCGCCCCAACGCCGCCGACCAGGATACCAAGGGCCACGCTGCCGATCACCCAGATAAAAAGCTCCTCCTTGTTAATATGGGTGCGAGCGACAGCCAGGGTCGACAGGTTCAGGGGCCTGAATGAGCCGCCGCGGAGAAAACATCCAAGTTCCACGGAAGAGAAAACAATCAGGGGCAGGAGCAGCGGATTGTTGATGAAAGTGCCGGCCACGGTCAGCGGCTTGTTAAGTCTGAAGAGGAAGGCGACGCCCACTGCCGCAAGGGTTTGAAGCCCATAGATGGGCACAATGCCGATGAAAATTCCCAGAAATACGGCGGCGGCAGCGTGCCATGGGTCAAGCCTCTCCCTGAGCAAGGGGGTTAGAAACTTCCGCGCGTGGGCCTCAAATCTTCGGATCACCTAGTGGCTCTCCATGATCCGCCTGGCCGTCGGGCCGACACTATGCCGCTCGCATTGTCTTCCCGTCCACAAACACGCGCCGCCGCCCCCTCCAAATGCGGGTCGGCAGATTGTTGGACTGGGCGACCAGCACCCCCGAAGAAATCAAGAACGCAAGCAGAATTCATGACGGTCTAAATCGCAGGATCGTGTCACGCTCCCAGAAAGCGAAATGCCAGGGACCAGAGACAGACACGCACCGTGTCTCGTACCGGCTTCATCTTGGAGCGCGCGTGGCCATTGTTGTAGATCATACGGACGGGGGCATGCGCGATGGTGCAGCCCGACCTGGCCATCTTGATCAGGATTTCCATCTCGAGTTCGTAGCACCGGCTCCGCAGTTTGGCTCCGCCAAGTTTGTCCAATCGAAACAACCGGAATCCACTTTGGCTGTCGCGGATTTCGCAGCCGATGAGCGCCGAAGCCAATCGGCTGCCAACGATGTTCGAGAAATAGCGGGAGCGAGGCATGAGGGTGCGATCGAAGCAGCGCGCGCCAATGACCAGGTCCGCTCCAGTTTCTTCGGCGACGCGAAGCATGAACGGGATATCCTCCGGCAGATGCTGGCCGTCGCCATCGAGGGTAATTACGTAAGTAAAGTCGTGGTCGCGCGCGAAAGCGATGCCCGCGCGCAGAGCCGAAGCCTTGCCGCAATTTCTTGGTGATTGCAAACAAGTAGCGCCAGCAGCCCGGGCAATCTCCGCTGTTCCGTCGCTGGATCCATCATCGATCACCACAACCTCAGCGACATGCTGCCGAGCCCCTTCCACAACCTTACCGATGTAAGGGGCTTCGTTGAACGCCGGAATTAGGACACAGGTTCGCATACCGCGGGTTCCATTGTTCCGCCATCCTCACGTGGGCCGGCCAGGACGAATTCGAATCCCCGTCCCCTGAGTTCGTCGATGACCCGAGGCAAGGCTTCCAGCATGGCATCCGCTCCCCCAGGCAAATGATCGTGCAGCAGGATGATGTCCCCGCTTACCGCTTTATTCAAGATGCGTCGAGCAAGAACGCTGGAATTCGCAGTGAAGGTATCAAGTGTCCGAATGGTCCAAGAAATATACTCCAGTCCCGCGTCCCGAAGATAGGGCCCAAGAAGCGGGTGGCGCATGCCCACCGGCGAGCGGAAGAAGCGCGGCCGGAAACCACAGCTGCGGCGAACGCTCTCGGTGCCGCGCTCGATCTCAGCCCGCAGACGACCGGGCGTGAGAAAACAAAAAAGAGAATCGTGCGACCAGGTGTGATTGGCGACGAGGTGTCCTTCCGCCCAGGTACGGCGCACTATTTCCGGATACTGGTCCGCCCGCTTTCCTATCACAAAGAACGTTGCCTTCACGCCTTTTTCCCGGAGTAGATCGAGTAGCTTGGGCGTATCCACTGGATCCGGACCGTCATCAAACGTCAGTGCGACGCAACCCGCGCCATTCACCCGCGACCGGTTGGCTACCAGCCATTGGTTGCGCGGATGAAACAACGCGTACAGGACGAGCAACGTGGTGGCACCATAAATTAGGGACACAAGAAGGAGCCGAGAGAGGCTAAAAGGATGCAGCAGGGCCAATGAGGCGTTGATCACAAGCATCAACAAGAAAAAGATTACCGTCCTCGCCATACCGGTTGTCCCAGGCCTGTAGATGCTGCAAGAATTTAAATGCCATCTTAGCATCGGTCGCCCGTGCGGGAAAACGTAACAAGTCGACTTGCCAAGATTGTGGGCCTCGCGTTAAACGGCGCGCAACTCAAAATTCAGCGTCCTTTATTAATGGTTTGGACAGCATATAAAGAGCTACGAGCTAGAACGAACAACGTATGGCCGTCACGGCCTCCGAACAACAATTGCGACGGGCGTTCCGGAACTTCTATGGTATCGATGAGATGGCCCGACGGGTCGTATGCAAAGATCTGACCGGCCGCAATGTACACGTTGCCTTTGTCGTCTACCGTCACGCTTTCTCCGCCTTGTGCGGTAAAGAGCTTCAGGTCCGATAGTGTCCCATCAGGCTCGACCGTGGCGGCATAAGTCTTCTCCCCATTTTCATCGGAAAGATAGAAAGGCTTGCCAGCAATTGCAGGGGCGAAACCAAAAGCTCGCAGCGTGTTGTTCAACTTAGAACCATAATAGAGTTCGCCGGTTACAAAGTTTGCTCCCGCGGGAAGGAACGTCGTTCCGTCCGGAGAAATGAACTGATAGGGCTGCGCTACAGCAATCGTTTCGAGAAAATCGTTTTCGTTTCGCCAGTAGTCGACGGGCAAGACTGGCGTCAATCCCGGGCGCGGCGCGGCCGGAACAGCGGGCAGCAGGGTGATATCGTCATCCTGCGCGCCGGGTTTGAAGGCGTAGACAGTTCCATTACCCGCATACGAAACGACCATCAAATCGCCAGACTTATCAAAAAACAGTTGAACTGGGTCCAGCGGGTTGTCGCGTACTTTCGAGAGCTGATGGGTTCGAGCCGACCAGCAATAAATTGTCTGCCATCTGGCATCTACGAAATAGACATCCCCTGAGCTGTCAACAGCTCCCCCGGAAATGTTGAAGAAATCGCCAGCGAGTTTTTCAACTTTTGCACCCTCAGCAAGGACATGCGAAGGTTCCGGCAATTTAGAGGGAGGGGCGTTGCCGGAGACCGTCAACCAGGAGAATTCGCGCTGGCGTATTTCGATCTTGTGGGTCCCATCGTAAACCGTGTTGTCGAAAGACACCTTGCTATCGCTGTAGCAATGGACGTTGCGAAATCGTATGTTGCTGGAATTTGTAACCGTAATTGCATATGGGAAGGGCTGATAAGCGCTTACGACACGATACATGTGCAAGTTTGCGAAGGTGATATTGCTCGAATCCCGGATGTCGAGCGGCAATGCGAATCCACCTTCGCCTCGTTCTTCTTCCGTTTGGAGCGCATAGATCTGCCAGTTGGAAGCATGGTTCAGGACTACCTCGTTGCGAACGTGATGTTCGCTCGAAAGCTCGTAGATTCTTCCTTCTGTGGAAGTATCCGAGATGTACAGGCCGGCTTGTGCGAAGGTGCTGGGCGTCCAGAGGCCGACGAACGTGCCTCCACCAGTGATCCACAGGCTGGGGTACTGTCCGTCCCAGCGGCGATTCAGATTGGAATCGGCGGTGTGGGTATTGTTATAGATCTCGCGCCACGTTTTGGAACTCTCTGCCGCCGTGGCGTTCGGATCAATCGTGCCGTGACCGCCCAGAAAGCGGACATCGTTCATCATCGAATTTGCGCCGGCCATCCATTTCGCCGCCACCGCACGTGGGTTGATGCCGTTGGTATAGAGGCCGATGCCGGTCACGATATTCGTACCGTCTATTGGGGTTTCGAGCAGCGGCTTAGGACTGCCAACGCCTTGAAAGGCTGGGGTCGAATCAGCAAGCAGTATTCGTGTGACGCTCGGATGCAGGCCGATGAGGACCGTATCCGGCCTCAGCGTGATGGTGTCCGTCACTCGATACTGGCCGGAGGGCAGGTAAATCGCGCGGTATTGAGCAATGGCTTTTCTGAGCGCGTCGGTATCGTCGGTTGTACCGTCACCTTTAGCGCCAAGGGAACGGATGTTGGCCCATGTGTCGATCGGCGGCAGATCCAGGATATCGGACTTGACTGGTTTTGGCAGCGCGCTCAGCGGTGCGGTTTCATACACATCCTGAATCGCGGGTACGGCGCCAATATCCTCATAGTGAAGTCCATGAGAAAAAAGTTTCACTTCGTACGTTTCTGCCGAACCTGCGATGTGCCTGTCACTCTCGCGATAAGCCACAAAAACAGGAACCTTCCGGCAAATGACGCTTTCCATGTTGATCTCGGTGCGGGCGCTGTTCTCATTGCTGATGATTACGGCGGGGCCGGTCACGTTCTCCATGCGCCCGTCTTTCACCCACAGTTCATCGGAATATTGAGCATCGATGGAAATCGCCGTGGGGACATTTTTGAATTGCGGGCGGATCAGGGTTAGTCCCGCTTCGTGCTCCCTGATCGCGGCTTCGCGCTGTCCCTCAAACGTCGCGTCGATAATTGTGAATTGCCACCCAGGGGAGGGCTTCCGGGTCCAGATGCCGTACTGGCCCCCGTAAAAATGCAGGTCTTGCGCGACGTTGCCACCATCATGAATTCCGGCAAGTCCCGAGCCGATGTGAAAATCCATGTGAGCAAGAAAACAATGCTGGGCATAGTGGGCACGGATGCCTACGGCGCCGGGGTTTCCGTCTTGAATTTCAATATCGATATTGCTGATTGCGGAATAGAACGTGCCCGGACTGGCGTCCGGCGGAGGCACACTCGTGCTCGGGCGAGCACCCGCGAAGAACAACATATAGGTGGGCCCATGCTCGAAACCGAGAGTGTTGGCGGCGAGCACAAAGGCGGGACGCGTGGCCCCGAACCCGATCAACCGGATTCCCGGCCAGATATAGATAGTCCTGGTCAAACGGTAGCGGCCCGCGGGAACGAACAGGATGCCCTGATTGGTCTTCTCCTGGACCTGATTGATGGCTTGCTGTAAGACGGCGGAATCATCTGCGATTCCATCGCCCTTAACCGCAAAATTCTCTTGCGTCAGGTAAATTGCTCTTGGATCATCCAGGCGGGCAGGGTAGTAAGAGCTGGCTAACAATGGAACGACCGATGACAATATCGCCGCCGCAAGAAGTGTCTTCCTCATCGGGGTGCTCGCTATCTGATGCTCGTGAGACAAAACAAATCCCTGAAATGCTGGCGCCGCCGAACGACCTCTTAGTGATCTCTTTGGTTATTTCTGAGGATTCGCATCGACGTTTTCGTCCACGGCCTGGTCCGGATTCAGATCGTGATAAATCTTCCGAAGCTTCTCCTTTATCTGGTTGTACTTTTGATATTCCTCGAGCTCGTGTTTAGCTTCGGCGGTGCGTCCCTCCTGTCGATAGACTGTACTCAGGCGGAAGTGAGCCACGGCGCTGGTGGGGTCGAGTTGAATCGCGTGCTCCAGCAGCGGCTCGGCTTTCTGCGGTTGATCCATTGCTATCAAAACCTTGGCCATGCCCATGTTGGCTTCGGGATCGCCCGGCTGCAGCTTAACGGCCCGGGTGTAACGCCCGAACGCTTCCTTGAAATCGGATCGTTGAAAAGCGATGTCTCCAAGCCTGCATTCAGCCTGTTCATCCAACGGATTGGCCTCCAGCGCTGCCTCGTACTCTTTCTCGGCCTCTTCCCGACCTTCCGCCGTCGACAAAGTCCTGAGCATATCGGCGAGCTCAAAATGTAATCCGGGAAGCGTGGGGTCAATCTTGAGCGCAGCCCGGTAGTGCTCGATGGCTTCGGCGGCATTCCCTCGCTTCGCCAGCTCGTGCGCCATCGCTTGCTGCATGCGGGCCGAGTTCGGATCCACGACCGACAAGCTCAGCAGGGACTCGTTAGCAAGATCGGAATAGATTCGGTAGGCGGTATAGAGGAGAGCTTCGTTGGTAGGTTCCAGCTTTCGAAGCTCGCTCACGATCCCCGCGGCTTTATCCAGATCGCCCGTCGCGGAGTCGATTTCGATTAGCTCCATCCCGGTCTCGATCCGAATCTTTTCCTCCTGCACGTTCGGGAACGCTTTTTCCAAATCGCTGCGAGCCCGGCTGATGTCGCCCGTGCGTTTCTCAGCGATGCCTAGAAGAGATTGCGTCTTCCACAAGGTAGGCCGCAGTTTCAGCGCAGCGCGGAACTCTGGAATCGCATTCGTATAGTCTCCCCGGAAGAACAGCAGCGTGCCCAGGTTGCCGCGAGCGTCCACGTTATTCGGATCGAGGGCAACAATGGCTCTAAATTCCGGTATCGCCAGATCGGGTCTGTTCTGCTTCAGGTATTCCCCAGCCTGACGGTTGTGCGATTCAATCTGCTGCTGGCGGCTCGGAGTGGATTGAGAGAAGCACGTCGGCAACCCGAGACATAGAACCACCCAAAATAAGACAACGAGCTCTCGTATCCTCATGTCACGATTGTACGGCGGACGAATCGTGTCTTAGCATCTCGACCGTCTGCCGCAAAAAAGAAGGACGGCGGCATGCCGCCGTCCTTACTTGTTACGCGAGCGCCGCTAGAAGAATAGCCGCGCGCCCAGTTGGATCGTACGTGGCCCGTTGGCAAG
>DATHOK010000142.1:0-6497 GCA_035484995.1 Verrucomicrobiia bacterium
AATTCCCTTGACGAAAGCCCTGTTGCTGCGGCGATGACGCTCCCACCGGTTCTCAATCCCTTCTTCCGCGATGACCAGGAGCGCCTCGCGTAACGCGTAGAACATCGAGATCGGCGCCGTGTGATGATAGCGGTGCGACACCGTCGAATAGTCGTGAATCAGCTTGAGATCGAGATACCAACTGCGAGAAGGCGTAGTGCGTGCGCGCAGCCATTCCATAGCCCGCGGCGACATGGCCATCGGAGACAGTCCCGGCGGACAGCTCAGGCCTTTCTGCGTGCAACTGTAGGCAACATCGATGCCGGTGCGGTCGAACTCGACCGGCACTCCACCAAGCGAGGTGACGCAATCGGCGATCACCAGAGCGCCAGCGTCGTGCGCGGCGGCACAGATTGCGTTGCCCGATTGCAACGCTCCCGTCGAGGTCTCGGCGTGAACGTAAGCTACAACTTTCGGCTTCTCGCGGGAGATGAACTCTCGCGCTTCATCATCCGTATAGGTTTCACCCCAAGCTTTTTCAAAGCGCACGACGTCCGCGCCGTTGCGCTTGGCCATCTCGGTGAGCCGGTCGGAGAAATATCCGTTTGCGAACACCGCAAACTTGGCGCCGGGTTCCACGAAGTTAGTGACGGCGGCTTCCATGCCCGCGCTGCCGGTGCCGGAAATGACCAGCGTCGCACCGTCTCTAGTTCCGTAAGCAGTCTTGAGCAACTGCTGAACGTCTCCCATGACCTGGATGAAGTAGGCGTCGAGGTGTCCGACGATCGGCTTCGAAAGCGCCTCGTAGACCCGGGGGTGAACCATGCTCGGTCCAGGACCGAACAAGTAACGGCGAGGCGGTTGCAGGGCAGGGAACTGAAGTGCGACGGGCTGTTCAATGGCGCTCATAAATCCTCTCGATTCGTACTGGATTCCGCACACGGAATTTCTTAAGGAGAGGCACGCCTCGAGCCGTGCCACCCAGCTGACAAAAAAATTTGGGCTTTAGTCTCTTAGGGCCCGGTCGTGCGCCCAAAGCCGACGCCGAGCCCGTCTTGGTGACAGTTAGATATTACGGCACGGAGCGGACGGATGTCACCGACAACGCGGCCCCCGTCTGGAAAGCGAAAACCGATCTTGCGCTCCGACTCCGGGTCAATGAGTGTAATTGCGATGTTGAAACAACAATTGCTCGTGCCTTGAGCCGTCGCCAAGGCTTTCTGGCGACTGCAATCCCTTGCACATTGACAGGGCTACAACCGCCGGACATAATCTCTGTCGAGTTTTGAGCAACTCTGCCGTTTCTGCGTTGCCATGAACCTGATTTCTTCCAGGCTTTTATTTCAAAGCATTCAGTTCCGTCTGGACACATTTTCTCGAATTCCGAAGGAGAAATTCCCATGAAGCTCCTTGTCGCTTGTTTGTTTGTTGGATCCCTGTCGCTGGTTTTGTTACTCACCCCACTGACAGTTGCCCAGACATCCACTCAAACTCTGTCTGCCCTGCCTCGTTTGGTCCGCTTCAGCGGCACCGTTAAAGATCTCAACGGCACTCCGCTGAGCGGCGTAGTCGGTATGACGTTTGCTTTCTACTCCGAGCAAAACGGAGGTGCTCCACTCTGGCTGGAGACGCAGAACGCGACTGCCGACAGCACCGGCCACTACACGGTTCTGCTGGGCTCAACCAAACCCGACGGTCTTCCGGCGGAGTTGTTCACGTCCGAACAGGCACGCTGGGTTGCAGTGCAAGTTTCGGGGCAGGCCGAGCAGCCGCGCGTGCTGCTGGTCAGCGCTCCGTACGCCTTGAAGGCGGGCGATGCCGAAACCATCGGGGGACTTCCCCCCTCGGCCTTCGTGCTGGCCGCGCCCGTGGTCATCGGTCCTGCTGCGGTGAGCAGCCCGGACGCCAGCACGGCCGCTAGTGTTTCTCCGGCGACCACTAGTGACGTGACCACAGCCGGCGGGACGGTGAACGCGATTCCTTTGTTCTCGACCGCGACCAACATCCAGAATTCGATTCTCACACAGACCGGAACAACGGGATTGAATGTGGGCGGCAAGCTGAACCATCCGGCGGCCGGTGTGGCCACTGCGACGGCAGGCAAGAACTCCCAGCCAGAGGCTTTCGTCGCCTCGGTGTTCAACAGCAGCACGTCGACGGCAGTACCGCAGACCTTCCAGTTGCAGGCCGAGCCATTGAACAACGACAAGTCCACCGCCACAGGCACGCTGAACCTGCTCTACGCCACCGGGACCGCAACCCCGGCCGAGACGGGGCTGAAGATCAGCAATAAAGGCCTGATCACGTTTGCGACCGGACAGACATTTCCCGGCACTGGAGCCGGCACTATCAGCGCAGTGACGGCAGGCACGGGCCTGACCGGTGGTGGAACCAGCGGCGACGTCACCCTGAGTCTGAATACGGCCAAGATCCCGCTGTTGGCCTCAAAAAACGCGTTCACCGCGAACAACTCTTTCGCGGGAAACGTCGGGATAGGGACGACGAATCCGACTGAAAAGCTACAGGTAGTCGGAGACAATGCAATACTCAGCTTAGGAGGCAGCGGTATTCCCGCTCTTCAGGTTTTGTCTGCTACCGGAGGAGAGGATTACCGCGTGGAGAGCAACCGAGCGTCTTTAGGTGAATTCAGCATATCTGATTGCAGTGCAGGCTGCGTCGAGCGGCTAACAGTTTTAAAGAGCGGCAGCGTCGGGATTGGGACAACGCCGCTTGCGAATCTCGACGTTATGGGAGGTGGCGGCCTGCACATCCTCGCCGGCAATCCTGGCTGCGGGACTTTCGCAGCGATTGGCTTCCAGACCACGCCCCTGAGCGGTTGCGGGAACTATGCCCTGCTGGGAGACTCATCGGGCGGAACTTACATTAATGCTTCGGGTTCGAGCAGTACCATTCACTTCAGAATTAAGAACAACGATGCAATGGAAATCTTCTCCAACGGTACCGTCGGCATCGGTACCTCGGCGCCCGGCGGAGCTCTAGGGGTATTACAGGGCGATGAGGTTGCGGCCTACTTCCAGGACGACGCCGCGGACACAGCCACCGTTTATTCAATCAACTCGGCGCCGACTGCGGACGTTGGTTGGGGTTTGATCGCAGGGGGCGACTTCGGCACGTGCGAAGTCGATAACAACGGCAATTTCTCTTGCGATGGCACCAAGTCCGCGGTCGTGCCGGTTGATGGCGGCTCGCGCAAGGTCGCGCTTTATGCCATGGAAGCTCCCGAAAACTGGTTTGAGGATTTCGGCTCGGGCCAACTTTCGAATGGCTCGGCCCGCATCGAGCTTGAACCTACCTTCGCGCAAACCGTAAACACCCATCTCGACTATCACGTTTTCCTCACCCCTCGCGGCGAATGCGAAGGGCTTTATGTCACAGACCTGACGCCCACCGGTTTTGAAGTCCGCGAACTGCACCACGGCTCCTCCAGCGTTGCATTCGACTACCGCATCGTCGCCAAGCGCAAGAACTACGAATCTATTCGTCTGGCAGATTTCACCGAGCGATCCAGGAAGATGGACGAGAGGCCCGCAAGGATGCGGCAGCGCAGAAAAGCAGCAGTCCCGGCAGCTTCAAACTCGGCGGCCCTGCCGGAGCAGAAACTCAACATTAACGGTACCAAGTGAAGACATGCGCGGCTGAAGCGATCCGTCGCACTCGCTGACGGTACGAACCGTGAGCTAAGGACATCAACTCTAAGGAATGCACGCGGAGTTGATTACAGACGCTTTCAGCAACCGTCGAAATCAGGCGACTTCCGGCACGGAGCGGATGGATGTCACCGACGACGCGGCCCACGCCTGCGAAGCGAAAACTGATCTGGCGCTCCGACTCCTGGTCAATGAGTGTAGTGATTCCATAACAATGTCGGCTCCCAGGCCCGAGTAAACTTTGGAGGCGCAAACCAACCAAAGGGCTCGGAGGAAAGGAGCCGAACATGCTGATTATAGGTTGTGACTATCATCCGGGCTTCCAGCAAATTGCATTTGTGGACCAAGAGACCGGGGAGTGCGGGGAACGGCGGCTGAGTCACCGCGAAGAAGCCGAGCAGTTTTATCGCGCGCTCCTGGGACAGAAGGTGCGAGTGGGGATGGAAGCCAGCGGGCACGCACGCTGGTTTGAGCGTCTGCTGAACGAGTTGCAGTTTGAGTTGTGGATCGGGATGTTTCGCCAACTGACAAAAGTTGTTCCTGTTGGGCTAGACTCTTGAGAATCATGTTCCGCGTAAGCCGCCTTCTTGCGTTTCGTTGGATTTTGCCAATCGCACAGCTCCTGCTCTCAGTAGTGATTTTGTGGCCCGTGCGACATGAGCTTACTCAACAGGTGCAAGATGCCATTCGGTTTAGCCGCTTGTCGAAAACGCGAGCACCAACTGCTAATGAAGTGCTTGCCATCGTGATCCCCGAGCGTTTGACGCAGGAACAGAAGTCGGAATTCAAGCGATTTGAGACTCGCAAATGGCTGCCGTCGGTGCTGAATCTACCCTCGTTACTTATCCAGTTGCCTTATGTCATTCTGAGTCCATCGAAGGACGAGTGGGTCCCAACTGGATTGGACCTAATGACATGGCGCGCTATCAGTGCGCCGTTAGTGGGATTGTTGTTCTGGTGGAGTGCCGGGCGCGGCATCGACGCTCTGCTGGCGGCCCGACAGAGGCAAGTTCAGCCGAAGATCAGTTGGGTAGAAGCTGTCGCCGGAATCGCGTTGTTCTTGTTCTGCGCGATAGCCGCGATCTGTTTTCCCATCTTCGGCTACAGCAACCACGATCCAGACTTTCCGCTAAAGCTGTTCTCCTGCGGGTTTGGGATGTGGGCACTGTTGGCAGGAATGGTGGTTTTGGCGAAATTTCGTCAGTGGCGCATTGGGCGAGTTTCACGATGATTGATGTAACCAGGCGATTACACTCATAACCCCTGTTAGTGCGTGAGGCCTGCTCACCATCTCGTAGCGAGGCCGCGCGCAGAATTGCTATCCACCTCTGAGCCGCGACGGCTGACTCGTAAACAGCGAAACAGCGTCCCAAGCCCCTTTTTCGGCGGAGCTTTTCTGCCTTTCACTTTTCCACAACCGTGTTGTGACATCTGACCTTGTGGCGTCATCGAAATTGCGCGATCATCGTCGAGGCCGTGACAGTCGGGGGAACCCACATTATCGAGCTCCTAAGTCCTTTGTCGTCTAGATTTTGACCTCTAAGTTCTTTGACATCCTGATTTTGCGGGGAATTTCCTGCTAACGTGATGATTCCACTAGACCCCAGGGGGGAGGGGGTACCGATGATTTCGGTACAGACCGGCCCCAGTCAACACCCTCCCCGTAAGCGCGCGCAGGATTTATTTCGCGGCAGAAATCCACCGAGCAGAGGATGCCCAAAGAGCCAAACACCATACAAAATGCTGGTATCGAGCATGGTATAATGACCGCATGGCAATGGCGCGGAAGATCACGGTGGAAATCCCAGACGACCTTCTGGAAAAAGCCCAGAAGGCCAGCGGTATGGGTATTACCCAGACCGTCCGCACCGGTCTCCAACTGCTGGCAGCGTCGCAAGCCTATGATCGCCTGCTGGAACTGCGCGGCAAGGTCCGCTTCAGTCGGACCTTCGAGGAATTAAAGGAAGACCGCCAATGAATCGATCGGTCATCCGCTAACCATGATCGCTGCCGACACCAGCACCTGGATCGCGTTTCTGGAAGGCGCTCCCGGCCAGGATTCGCAACTGCTCGAGCGGGCGCTGGGAGATCGACAGGTACTGATGATCCCAGTGGTGTTGACCGAGTTGTTAAGCGATCCAGCGCTTTCCTCAGGAATCGCCGAAACGCTCGCAGAAATTCCTATGATTGAGGTCGAGCCGGGTTATTGGCAGCGCGCCGGCCTGCTCCGGGCGAAGGTATTGTCGATGCGCCACAAAGCTCGGCTCGGCGATGCCCTGATCGCTCAGACTTGTGTCGACCGTGGAATCCCCCTCCTGACGCGAGATAAGGATTTCCACGCGTTCGCTGACGCCGCCGGGCTCCACCTCGTGACGTGACCGGGGCACACGAACCGACACGCCCACTCGTAAGTTGCCATCCTCGCAAGCCCCAGTATCATCGTAAAAGCGGCTGCCCCCAGCGCCCGCCCACGACTAACAAGCAACGACTAACGACCAATCTCATGTCAGACATTCGCTGCGTCGGCATCAACACCGGAGGCGGGGATGCGCCCGGCCTCAACGCCGTCATCCGCGCCGCCACCAAGGCCGCCATCATCAAGTACGGATGGAAGGTCATCGGCATCCCCGACGGCTTCGATGGCCTCATCTGTCCCGAAAAATCCTTCGAACTCACGCTCAAGGAGGTGAGCGGAATTCTGCCGCGCGGAGGCACCATTCTCGGCACCACCAACCGCGGAGATCCCTTCCATTACAAGACTCTCGAGAACGGCAAGGAAGTGTCGCGCGACATTTCTGGTCAGATTGTCGCGAACGCCGCCAAGCTGGGCATCGACGCCGTTATCACCAT
>DATHOK010000143.1:0-35073 GCA_035484995.1 Verrucomicrobiia bacterium
TGGCATCGAAATGCTCTCTGTCACCACCGGCGAATCACATTCCTCAAAGGACATTCCCCGCGCCGCTCGCCTCTCCATCTTCCTCCTGGCCGGTATCTACCTCGGCGCCATCACGATCCTCGTCGGAGTCATGCCCTGGAATCATGCTGGTGTCTCCGAGAGTCCGTTCGTAAGCGTTCTCCGCCTCGCCAAAGTTCCCTCCGCCGCCTACTTGATGAACTTCGTAGTCCTCACCGCCGCCCTGTCCGGGGCTAACGCCAAACTCTACGTAGCCTCCCGCCTGCTTTTTTCCATGGGCCGCACCGGATGGGCTCCTGCCAGCCTCGGCAAACTAAACGCCTCCGGCTCGCCCCGCCTCGCTCTGCTCGTCTCCTCCTACGGCATCGTAACCGCACTCATCATCGAACACTGGGCCGGCCAACGTTCCTTCATCTACATCATGGGAGCCGCATTCTCCGGCCTGATCTTCTCCTGGGTCGTATCCCTGGCTGCCCACGTAAGCTTCCGCCGGCGCCTAACTAAGGAAGAAGTCGCCGCACTCCCTATGCGCGCCCCGCTCGGCATCTGGGGATCGATCATCGGCTTCATCCTGGCCACGGCCACAGTTCTACACACCCTATTCGCCACCCGCATAAACGCATTAGGAGGCCTGGTCTTCTTCACCGCCCTAACCATCGCCTACGTCTTACTAAAACGCCGGCGAGCAACGTAAGGCGGAGGAGTGTGGGGACGGGCGCCTTCGCCCGTCCAGACAAGCGCAGCAAGTCGCAGCAGCGCCCACCTCCAATCGTCCATGGGATTTTGCGTGGCGTGAGATCTGGCGCAAGTAAGATCTTGGCGGGCGTAGCATTTGGGTGGCGCAGCGCTTCAGCGCTGCGATCGAACTCACCAGGATAAAGGGCTTTAGCCCCCGAGGTACTTAAACGAAACTTCTCAGCGTCTATTACCGACGTAAGCGCGCCCCAAACTTTCCACTCCCAACCCCCTTCCCGCTACACTAGCCTCGATAAGGGATGCCCCAACCCAACAAGGCTCAACCATGACCATCGCGACCCTGCTGCTAAATTCCTCGAACCCCGGCGGATTCATCCTCTGGTGCCTCATCGGAATTTGCGCCGGAATCTACTTGTTCGTTCAAGGCTTCCGCCTGCTGCAGCGCCGCCGCCTCATCCTCGACACCCCAGCCTCAAAAATTCGCAGCGCATCCATGGGGATGGTCGAACTCAACGGCCTCGCCGTCGGACCCTACACCATGGTCGCGCCCATCACCGCCCGCCCCTGCTACTGTTACCGCACGTTCGTCTGGGAGTGGAAGCAGTGCGGCAAGAACAAACAGTGGGTCAAGGTCGCCGCCGAGTGTATGCACGTTCCGTTCTTTCTCGACGACAGCACCGGCAAAGTCATGGTCGACCCCCGCGGCGCCGATCTCGACCTGCATCAGGATTTCCATGAGGAATTCTGCGATTCCTTCTTCACCACCAAAGAAGAAGCGCCACCCAACGTCCGCAGCTTCCTCTCGCGCCACGGCATAATGACCACCAACAAAATCAAAGTGGAAGAATCCTGCATCAAGCCCAAGAACGCTCTCTTCCTGCTCGGAACGCTCGATGACAATCCCGGCCTGGAACTCACTCAAGATCCAATTCATGACGCCGAAACCACAGGGCTCATCGTCGGCAACGCGCTTTCGTTCTCTATAAACACTGAGATACTTCGAAACGCCTTGTCGCCCGTGACTGGAGGCGACGGCGGCTTCGGCGGTCCCTCTCTCTCCGGTGGGCTTCAGCACGACCCAGCCTTCGACCCCATCTACGACAAAGCAATATCCACAACCCGGGCCACCCATCCGTCGCCAGATCCCGGCACAGACAAAACCGCAAACCCCGCCGCGGTCGCCGCCGCACTTCAGAAGGCAGGCATCACCAGTCCGGCAGCCTGGGCTGCAGCCCAGGTAACTCCCAGCGGAGCCGCGATCTCTACCGCAACCGACGGCTTCGACCCACGCCCAGCAGTCGTCCTGATGAAAGGCAAGAACAACCCAACGTTCCTCATCTCCTGGCGCAGCCAGCGCGACCTGGCGGGCTCCCTCGCCTGGAAATGCACTCTGATGATCTGGGGCGGCCCCGCGCTAGCCCTGCTAAGCCTCTACGTCCTGCTAGCCATAACCCACCTGCTCTAAGACTTTTGCCATTCCGACTAAACGCTTGTCATTCCGAGCAAAGCGAGGAACCTGCTTTCAGCGTCCATCTCCCCCACTCCAGCCCCGATCGCCCAAGCCTTCACCCTGCGCAGCCCAAAAGCCGGCAGAACTCCGTACCTCACAGAGCCAGCCCAGCACCAAGCCTCTAACCGCGCCCCACCAATCACCCCAACACGCTCTAGTACAATGACGACGTGAGTAATGCCGTTCGCATCGGAATCCTCGGAGACTTCAATCCTAAATTCCGTTCCCATCCCGCCACTACGGAAGCTCTGCAGCACGCTGCCCACAAGCTCGATCTCAAGCTCGAATCCGAATGGATCCCCACGCCATCGCTAACAACCCCGGGGGCGGAAAAGATTCTCGAAAGCTTCGACGGCCTCTGGGCCTCACCCGGCAGCCCGTACAAAAGTTTCGACGGCATGCTCAAAGGCATCGAGTTCGCCCGCCGCCGCGACTGGCCTTTTCTCGGCACTTGCGGCGGCTTTCAGTACGCGCTAATCGAATTCGCCCGCAACGTCCTCGGCATCAAGGACGCCGACAGCGCCGAAAACAACTCCGCTTCAAAAAACATCGTGATCTACCCCGTAGCCTGCGCCGTCACCGGCATCAAAGGCGACACCCCCAAGCTCTCCGGCAAGGTGCCCGAGATCCGCCTCCGCCCCGGTTCCTACCTGCAATCGTTCTACGGCAAGGACGAAGAAGTCGTAACCGAAGAGTTCTTCTGCAATTTCGAGGTCAACCCCGAGTACGAATGGGCAACCATGGAAGCCGGATTCCCGATCGTAGCCCGCGGCGCCCAAGGCGAAATCCGCGCCATCGAATCCCCCACCCACCGCTTCTTCATCGCGACTCTCTTCCAGCCCCAACTCTCCTCCACCGCCAAAAAGCCGCATCCCGTTGTCCTGGCCTTCGTCCAGGCCGCAGCCGACTGGGGCCGCAAAAAACTAGACGACAGCGTCCTCGAATAGCCGTGTAGAGCGGACGCCCCCGTCCGCTGCCTTTGACCTTGATCTTGACCTAGCCTAGGACTCCGATTCAGTCTCAAAGTAAATAACCGCCCGGTACGCCTTATGCCCTACCCTGTGTTCCTCTGTGCCCTCTGTGTTAAAGATCTTCCCGCACAGTTACCAAAGTCTCTCCATCGCCAGGTTCTAGCCGCAGCACCATACGCATCTAGAGCCCCCACATTCCGCTCATTAAACTTTCCTAAGCCCGAAACACCGAGACCAAAACTCAGGGGCGAAAACGACCAAGCGCTCCAGCAGCCTTCCCCCTTTATTGATCTAGAGTCGCGCGCAGAGAGGAGCCAAGCCATGCAGTGGATCAACTCGTTCCGCATGTCGTTCACCACTCTGGTCAGCTATATTCCGATCATTGCGACCATCGTGACCTGCTTCTTCAGCGTGATCCTGGCCCGCGCCACCCTGCGTTATGTGGAGGCAACCGACAAAGGCCTTGCCCTCGCCCGCGAAGAATTCGAGCGTGAATGGTCGCCTGATCTGCACATCAAACTCGAGCGCATCTCCAGTACCGAGGCGAGGATCATCGTGACCAACCTGGCCAAGAGTTCCGTCCTGTTGCAACTGCTGCAATTGCGCAAAATCTCGCACGCCGTTCCCTTCGAGCGCTGCCGCCTCAACGATCCCCTGGTCGGTGGCATGACCTGGTCCGAAGAAATGGGCAAGCGCATTCTAGGTTGCACCGGAAAAGAATTCGAAGGCCCAATCGCTGCCTCCATTACTTTCTATTGCTCCGGACGAATGTTCCGCACTGATTGGTTTCGCTCCCACATCCAGGTGCGCGATGGACGCATCATCAGCCTCGAACCGAGCACCATGCCAGCCCGTCGCGTGCGCGTGATCGACCGCAAAGGCCCGGAACGCCGCCGCGACTTCGTCCAGGACGTAACCGCCGACGCCGCTCCGAATAATCCCGAGCAGAAGCCCGAAGAAAACTTCTTCGTAACCGGCGCCTGAACCTAAATTTGGGTGGTGTTGCCCTTCCAGGCTTCCGCCACCAGATTTTGGGTGGCGCAGCGCTTCAGCGCTGCGATAAGCGACCGCTAAGATGAGGGCTTCAGCCCCTGAGGTATTTGGGGGTCGAGCCAACGCCAGGAATTGCTTCCGCAACTTGAAAAACGGATAGCCCTTACGAAAATCGCCCGCTTCGACTAAAGCTTTTCAGCAGATCGCCGATATTCCTCACATGGTGAACCCAATTAGCTCCAACCTCAGCCATGCCAGCGAAACCGCGAAAGCGGCCGCACCCAAACCTCAGACGCAACAGAAAAACGCTCCGCAACCTTCAGACACCGTCACGCTGAAAAGCACCAATACGCAAAGCGCCCGTCAATAACCGCCGCCGCAACTTTCAAAAACATCCGAACCAAAGAAAAATGGAGTGCCGGATCTACCCGTCACTCCATTTTCCCAAAGCGATTGCCTGCTCTACACCTTCACAAACCGCAGCGATGCCGAATTCATGCAATACCTCAGGCCCGTCGGCTGCGGACCGTCGTCAAACACATGACCCAGGTGCGCATCGCATTCCGTGCAGGCAATCGCGGTGCGGTCCATCCCAATGCTCGTGTCGCGTATCTCTCGCACATTTTCTGACGCGATCGGCGCCCAGAAGCTGGGCCAGCCCGTCCCCGATTCGAACTTCGTCGACGAACTAAACAGCGCGTTGTCGCAGCAGATGCAGCGATAAATCCCCTTGTCGTGCAAGTTCCAATACTTCCCGGTATAGGCAATCTCAGTATCGGCGTGCCGCGCGATCTCAAATGCTCCGGGCGAAAGCTGCCGCCGCCACTCTTCCTCGGACTTCACCACCTTGGCAATCTTCACCTTGCCCAACCGCTTGCCGTCATCGGAAAACTGCACAATCGTCACTTCCCCCGGCTCCGCCTTCGCCTCCACCGCAATCACATAAGGCTTCCGCCACTTCCACAACAGCGCCCCGCCCAGCGCCGCACCAATGCCGGCCAGAAACACGCGCCGCCCCACATTCGTCTCACTCTTATCACTCCGACTCACCGAATCAAACATAACTCCTCCAACGGATGTCATCCTGAACGAGACGCCTTTTGTCTCGCGAAGGATCTGGGCGCGCCGCGCGATCATGCTCGCGTTCTTCGCGAGAATGCTAAATCACGCGTCTGGCGCGCTTCCCTGCTACTTGTTGTAAAGCTCCGGAAATTCCTTCCGCAAGTTCGCCACCTTCGGAGCATCGTTAAACACTATGTAAGGATCGCTGGGATGGATCGTCGCATAGTTCTGGTGATAATCCTCCGCATCATAAAACGCCTGCAGCGGCACCACCTGCGTCACGATCTTGCGCGGATAAACCTTCGCCTGGTCGAGCTGCGCAATGTAAGCCTCGGCAATGTGTTTCTGCTCATCATTGCTGTAGAAAATTACCGACCGGTACTGCGTCCCTTCATCCGGCCCTTGCCGGTTCAGCTCCGTCGGATCCAGCGCCACCGAGAAGAACACACGCAGCAACTCTCCATAACTCACCTGCGACGGATCGTAAACAATCTGAACCGACTCCGCATGCCCAGTCTCGCCGCTGCTCACCATCTCGTAATCCGGATTCTTCACCGTCCCGCCCGAGTATCCCGCAGTCGCGCTGCGCACTCCCTTCACATGCTGAAACACAGCCTGGATTCCCCAAAAGCATCCCCCGGCGACCACCGCAGTCTCTTTACCCTTAGCCGCAGCCTTAGCCTCATCCACCACCGGACTCGGCACTGCAGCACTCGCTCCGCTTCCCGCGCGGCAAGCCAGCGTCCCCGCCAGCACCGTCAACATCATCGCCACCATTCGTACCGAAACTCTGGACATAATTCCTCCCGGCCGAAGACGGCCGTCGTCGTCACCTGATTAGAGTTACGAGTCGACAGGAAGTTTCGGATGTTCAAAAAGGCTGTTTTTCAGGCAGTGGTCTCCGCAGACCGCTGCGCCGCGCGCTCAAACAAACGCGCCGTGGCAGCCCCGAAAATGAAGCCGCCCACGTGGGCCAGATATGCCACTCCCCCGCTCTGCGCGTGCGCCACCTGGCCAGCACTAAAGAGCTGAGTGAGAAACCAGAAACCAATCAGCAGCGCCGCCGGGATGAATGTGATCTTCACGAAGATAAAGATCACCAGAATCGAGCGAATGCGGTCTCGCGGATACGTGACCAGAAACGCACCCATCACCGCCGCAATGGCCCCGCTGGCGCCCAGGTTGGGCACGGTGGAATGCGGAGTCGCCGAAACCTGCGCCAGCATGGCGACGATCCCGCCGACCAGATAGAAAACCAGATAGCGGTCGCGCCCCATCGCATCTTCCATCTCCGGTCCAAACGCCCACAGGAAAATCATGTTCCCGATGATGTGCGACCAGCTGGCGTGCATGAACATCGCCGTAAAGATCGTGATCCAGCGATGTCCGGCAAAAATCTGTGCGGGAATCGCCGACCACTGGGTGACGAAGGCCTCGCCACCCATCAACTCCCGCACAAACACGAAGACATTGACGAGGATGATGAGGATTGTGACCAAGGGGACGCGCCTCGGACGCCGAGACACATCTCCTAATGGAATCAATCCTCCCATCTATTCGTCCCCCATGTGGAAACAGCTATCCGCTAAGCCGCTAGCGAAGATGCCGACGCCGTGCCCGCAACCTTGCGCACTGCCAGCGACATCATCACGCGCGCCACTCCGCTGAAGATCATGCTGATCCCGACCAGCGTGCCAATCGCCCACGCCGAACTCGTTGGCCATTGCAAATAGATCAGCGCTCCCAGCAGCAGGGTAACGATGCCATCCGTCAGCACCCAGCCCGATCCTTGCAGCGGACGCATCTTGAAAAACAGCACGACGTCCAGTACGCCTTCGACCAGGAACAGCGTCGCCAGCAGCAAAGTGAGCGATGCCACGCCCACGAGGGGATGTACGATCAAATACCCGCCGAAGCAAAGATAGGCAATCCCCACGAGAAGTTTCCAAATCATGCTTCCCGCGCCGTGCGCCCGCACGGCCAGCATCAGGTGGACCACGCCGGCCAAAACAATCAGCCACGCGACCACCACGTTCACCGCGACCGCGGCGAGAAACGGCGAAGCCACCGCCACCATGCCAAACACAATCAGCAAAACTCCCCACAAAATCGAAACCGTCGAAGCCTGCTTCACCACATCACCCGAAGTGTTCTGTGCCATAAGCCCTCCTTAAACGGCGGCCCTAAGCCTACCTCAAAAAGCTCGCGAGTAGAAGTCCGAGATCGATTGGGGGAGCCAAAATGGGCTTGTGGATTTCTCCGTTGAAAAAAGTCCCGGACGATCGTCCGGAGGCCGGGACGAAGTGGAAGAAATATCGACTTGTCTCGATACCCCCCTCCCCCCGGGGTCTATTGGAATCATCGAATTAGCGGGAAAACCCCGGCAAAATCCGGACAACAAAAGACTTAGAGGTCAAAATCTTGACAACAAACGGGTTAGGGCCGTTGTCGTCGGATTTCTGTGTACTGCCTTCGCCTCGATCATGATGGACTGATTTTAGGACCGGCGCAAGGTTAGATGTCACAGGGTGGGTGTGGATAACGAGGTGGTCAGAGCGATGTTACAGCAGTGAGAGCGTCACTTAACGCGAACGCGAACACGCCTCGGGGCGACGGAACTTATTTCAAGTATTGGTCGAGCCACTCGATCCAGACGCGGTCTTTGTCGGAATCGTGGACGGGATCACTGGGTTCGTGGCCAGCCGTGGGAATGGCGATGAATTTGACGGTAACGCCGTTATCCTTGAGTGCGTGGTAAAACGCGTAGGAACTGGTGATGGGCACGGTGGCGTCGCCAGTGTCGTGGAGAATCAATGTGGGGGTAGTGACCGCGCTTGCATAGGTGATGGCCGACTGCTCCTCGTACGCTTTCGCGTACTCCCTTTTCCACGGCGAGCCGCCGAACTCGAAACGCTCTGTGACGTTGACATCCGTGAGGGTGTACCAATCGGTCATGCTAGTGACGGCGGCGCCAGCAACAGCTGCTTTCCAGACGTGATAGTGGCCGATGAGCCACGTCGTCATGTAGCCGCCCCAGGACCATCCGGAGACGCCGATGCGCGATTCGTCGATGAAGCCGTTCTTTTCGAACTCCGCAAGTCCCGCCATAACGTCGCGACCGGGACCATCCCCATAGTCATTCACGGCCGCGAGTATGGATCGGTGGCCGAGGTTATCGGTGCCGAGATAGTTCGGCGCGAACACCACATAGCCATGAGATGCCAGGAGCTGCAGTAAAAAGTCGAAATCAGCAGCCACAGCGGAAAACTGCGGGGCGCCGTGAAGGTAAAGAACCAGCGGGTATTTCTTGTCGCGCGAAAAACCTGGCGGGTAAACAACAACGCTGTCTTCGAGGAATCCATCCGGCCCTTTCCATTCGAAGGTGTCGATGCGTCCGAGGCCAAGAGTCGCGAACTCGTGGTTGAAGTTGGTGAGACGTTTCGGCTTTGCAGCCGGCGATGAAAGGTAATAGAGCTCGAGAGGTTGGGTCGCGGTGCTACCCGTGAAAGCAATCGATCCGTCCGCTCCCACGGCTTCCGAGAGATCCCAGTAGGGAATGGCGTCGCCCAGATCGAGCTTTTTCGCGGAGCCGTCAAGTTGCTGGATCCAGATGGCCCTTCGAGTTCCGTCGTCTCCACCTACCAGCAACGATTTGCCGCCAGGCATCCAGAGGGCGCGCTGGACATTGCGATCGAGAGCGCACGTGACATCAGTTCCTTCGCCGCCGGTGGAGGAGGTGACAAAGATTTCATTCTCGTTGTTGGGGTCCCCGTCGCGCCAGAACCAGTAGGCAATCTTTGAGCCGTCGGGTGAGAAAAGGCCGAAGCTTTCGAATGAAGTGCGCTTCGTCAGTTGGCGGATTTGGCCAGTGTCAACGTCCAGAATCTCGATGACAGTTTGATCGGAATCACCGAAATGCGGATCGGCTTGGCGAGTGAAGCAGATCTGCTTACCGTCCGGCGACCAGGAAAGCGGAGGGACCGGATTTAAGAACCCATCCGGGGCTTTCGCCAGGCTCCAGGTGCCGGAGGTGAGGCGCTTTGCCGGGCCACCTGAGGCAGGGACTAGCCAGATGTGCGAAGGAGTTGGCGCGGAGGTGGCGAGGAAATCGTTGTCGCCCACTTCAAACAGGTCGTGGTGCTTTTCGATGTCTGCCTTGTTGTGTGGTTCGTCCGGCGAGACAAAAGCGAAGAAAGAACCGTCCGGGCGCCAGGCAAATTGCTCGACACCCAGAGGCGCGCTGGTGACGTGCTGCGGCTCGCCCCCGTTTACAGGCAGCACGAAGATCTGCGCGGCGGCTTTTTCTTCCCCGGCTTCCGCGAGGAACGCCAGCCGATCTCCCGAAGGCGACCACTGCGGCAAGCTCAATCCTGGACGCACTTTGGTCAACACACGCTGCGCCCCTGTGGCGATGTCCACGAGCACAAGCTGGCTGTCGTAACGATCCTCGTCCCAATTCACTCGGGACACGATGATGACGATGGACTTTCCATCCGGCGAAATCGCCGGGCTGGAGACGCTGACGATTTTCTGGAGGTCTCCGAGCTCGATTTTTCGAGTCTGCGCCTCCGCCTGATCAGGCGCCGCGAGAGCAAGAAATGCCGTCAGGATTCCGAGAAGAAAGACGGCTCGCACGAATGGAGTCCAGTTCCTCGTTCTTGTGTGCGCAGCCATAGCTTCAGCCTCCGCATCCGGCAAGAATTTCAAATCGAAACTATCTCATAGATGTGAGTCTTCGCGCATATCGAACCCGCAATCGAAATCAAAGTCAAAGGCAACGGACAAGAGTGTCCGCTCCACACGAGCCGTGGTAACTAGACGCTCATGGGTGATAGCTCGCAGCTGATTCCCCTTGACATTCGCTTTATATTCGCCAACAATGAGCCCATGGCGATCACACGCAGGCAGCGCGAAGTGTATGACTTCATCTCCCGCTTCGTGGCGGAGCATGGCTACTCTCCGTCGTTTGAAGAGATCGGCAACGGGCTTGACCTGAACTCGCTGGCCACGGTGCACAAGCACATCACCAACCTTGAGAAGAAGGGATTGCTCACGCGCGACTACAATCGCAGCCGCTCCATCGACCTGCTGCCGCCCAAGGGGCGGCTCAAGCAGGCCATGAGCGTGAACACAGGCGTGATCCTGCCGCTGCTGGGCCGCATCGCAGCCGGCCAGCCCATTGAGGCCGTCGAGACTCCTGAGACTATCTCGCTCGCCGACTTCGTGCGTTCGAAAGAAGTGTTTGTGCTCGAGGTCCGTGGCGATTCCATGCAGGATGAGGCCATCCTCGACGGCGACTACGTTATGGTCGAGAAGCTGAAGACCGCGCACAACGGAGACATCGTGGTCGCGCTGGTCGACCAGAGCGACGCCACGCTGAAGCGCTTCTACCGCGAAGGCGACAACATCCGCCTGCAGCCCTCAAACGCAACCATGAAGCCGATCGTTGTTCCAGCGGCTTCGGTGGAAGTACAGGGCAGAGTGATTGGCGTGCTGCGGAAGTATTAAGGCCAGCAAGCTATGCCAACCCGATCTCAACTCAGTGTTCGTAGCACCATAGTGGTCTGCCTCTGCCTCTGCCTCGGCCTGGCCGGGCATGCCCAGAGCCAACCGGCGGCGCCCGGCGCGTCTGTGAGGGAGAACGTTGTGACGAGTCATGCAAGTGGAACGTTTGAGGTAAAGCTGACGCCGCAGGCGGTCGAAGACGGGGCCGACGCGGGGCTGGGAAGGATGACGATCGATAAACAGTTTCACGGCGATCTGGAGGGAACGAGCAAGGGACGGATGATCTCCGCGATGGGAAGCGTGAAAGGCTCTGCGGGCTACGTCGCGATGGAGCGAGTGACTGGAACCCTGAAAGGCCGCCAGGGCAGCTTCGTCCTGCAGCACAGCGGCACCATGAACCGAGGCACGGCGAAACTGAGCGTCACGGTTGTCCCGGACTCTGGCACCGGCCAACTCGAAGGCCTCGCAGGAACGCTGACGATCAAAATCGACGCGGGAAAGCACTCTTATGAATTTGAATACACGCTGCCGGAAACGCCGTGAAAGCGGTTCTCGAGACCAGCTCAGTCCCAATCGAAATGAAGATTGACGTGGAAAGCAAAACGCACGCGACTCATAAAGTCTGCGTGCGTTTGATGTTCGAAAGCTAGTAGCTAGCGGCTGCTTTACCCAACGTGGCGGTCGAGCGCTTGCGCGATGGCTTCCTTGGGACGGTAGCCGACGATTTGCTCGACGACCTGACCGCCCTTGAACACCAGCAGCGTGGGAATGCCGGTGACTTTGTAGCGCATGGGAGTGGAGCTGTTGGCGTCGACATCCATCTTGCCGATTTTGATCTTGCCTTGATAGTCCTTGGCAAGTTCTTCGACGATGGGAGCTATGGCGCGGCACGGGCCGCACCAGGTTGCCCAGAAGTCCACCAGCACGGGCTTATCTGATTTCAAAACGTCCTGGTCGAAGTTCGCATCTGTCACTTCGACGATTCCATTGCCTGCCATATATCTCTCCTCAGTTGTAACGTCGCGTTGTTCGGCAGACGCTCCAGGGAGAGCTGTCGTGGCCGGGACCCGGACGATCTTAATGAATACGATCTATAAATGCTGCCCCAAACTCGGGCCAACCCTTTATCGTACCACCTGCCATTCGATGCGTGGGGGGGTGCTAAGGTCGCAAAAACCGTTTACGCGCGGATGGCACGGCGGGCCGTGTGGAGACGCCCCGATGGGATCGCGGCCGCGTGGAGGCTAGGGATCCTTCAACTGCGTTCGTGCTTCGCATTCGCGAAGCACAAACTCCGCTCAGGATGACAGGTATTTCTAAAAGCTGAACTTCACGGCAGCCTGCATCAGACGCGGAGGCGCCGCGCTCACGACCTGGCCAAACGTGGAGCTATTGATGTTGCCATTCACCGAAGCCGGTCCGTAGAACTGGGCGTGGTTGAAGATGTTGAAGCCCTCGAAACGGAACTGCAGGGACTTGGTTTCAGTGAGGGGGAAAGCCTTCAGCAACGCCACGTCGTAGTTGTTAATGCCGGGACCGTAGAAGAAGCGGCGCTTGGCATTGCCGGGCTCGCCCAGAGGCTGAAGACTGAAGAGGCTGGTGTTGAAATACGTTTCGCCGTTGCGGGGATTGTGATTCACGGCGAGCGATCCGGGAATGTATTCGGGCTCATCGACGCCGTAGTTGTTCACACCGTTCGGTTCGGTTCCGAGCAAGGAATTGTCGCCGTAGTTGTAGAGCGTGACGGGAAAGCCAGTGCTGAAGCGGGTGATGCCGGAGATCGTCCAACCTTGGGTCCAGCGATTGGAGGCGCGGAAAAGATGCTCGAGGGGAAACTGGTAGCTGTAGCTCACCACGAAATTGTGCTTCACATCGAAGGCCGACAGAGCCCTGCTCAGCGCGGGATCGATGGGGTTGATCTCTTCTCCGAGGTTCGACGCCTGATCGAGCGATTTGCCATAAGTATAGCCGGCGAGAATCTCCAGCTGTTTGCTGGTGTGGCGCAGGGTAATTTCGAGCGCGTTGTAGTTGGAGTTGCCGACTGTAGCCTGGTTGGTGTCGCTGCCGAAGTTGAACCCAAGCGGAGATCGAGTTCCGTAGACCGGGCCCGAAACTGTCTGGTAGATGTTGCCTTCAAGGAACGGTCCGCAAGGGGTTTGCCCGGTGGCCAGGTTCGCCGGATTCATCAGTTGCAAGCACAGGGCAGGATCGCCGGGATTGGCTTCGACTAGCGCGAGCAGACGGTGACCCTGAGCTCCGACGTAGCTGGCGCTGAAAATCGTGTTCGGCGAGAGCTGGCGCTCGAGGGAGAACATGTACTCCTCGGTGTAGGGAATGCGGTTGGTGGTGGGATAGGCCGGAAGTCCGCTGATGGGTTCGTACTGCGACCAATCGATGTTGGGTTCCGGATGACTTGCCGAGGAGTTGAGCGAGGCCAACTGCACCGGGAAATACTGGCTGCCTTGCCCGGTTGATGCGGAGATGAACGGCGTGGCAAAAAGCGGCGGAGCGGGACTGGTGTAGGTGGTGCCGTAAGGGGCGTTAGCGGCGAGTACGCCGACGGTGAGGGCTTCGATGGCAGTGTAAAAGGTGCCGAAGCCGGCGCGCAGGCTGGTCTGGCCGGGAGCGCCGAGGATCCTGCCGAGAAGAGAATCCGAATCGGCGGTGGGCGAATAGACGAGGCCGACGCGGGGCGCGAAATCCTTGCTACCGGGCGGCGCCAGAGTGCGCGGAACTTGTTTTCCGCGACCCAGGGGATCGGTGGGGAAAAGAATTCCTTGGGGAGCTGTGGGAAAAACTGCGGACTGTTTACCGGGCTCCAGGGTCGATATCTGATTGTATTTTTCATACCAGGGTTCGATGCGGTCCCACCGCAGGCCGTAGTTGAGGGTGAGATTGGGTCGAAGGCGCCAGCTGTCCTGGGCGTAGAGGCCCAGATATTTGTTGCGTCCGTAGAAGGGCTGGAGCTGGCTTTGGTTGTATTGGGTAGGTGCGCCTAGAAGGAAGTCTGCGAAATCGGATCCGGTCTGGCTGCCGAAGAACAGGAAGCTGCCGTTGAACTGAGCAATGGCGTGTGTGTTGACCTGGTCGTAGTGAAATTCGGCGCCGGCCTTGACGGTGTGCTTGCCCGCAACCTTGGAAAAATTGTCGAGCCACTGGTAGGTGTTGTTGCTTTGCATGAGCTGGTTGGTGTTGGTGCCAATGGAGTAATTGTTGAAGACCACGTTTTCGACTCCTTCGGTTCGGGGCGAGAGAGGCACGATGCCTCCAGCGGAGCCGGGCTGGAATCCCTGAGATGCGAGGCTGATGCCTAGTCCACCTTGCGGACGGCCGAGGTCGTTGGAGTCGCGCAGGTAGCTGAAGCGGAATTCGTTGACCCCGGTCGCTCTCAGAATTTTGGTGTTGCCCAGATTCAGCAACTGGGCGCGGCCCAGATTTATGGCATTGAAGCCGGGAACATTCGCTCCTCCTTGCGCAGTCGGATAGGGATTGTTTTGCGAGAAGTCGTCGAGAAAATAGTAGGCAGTAAACAATCCCCAGTTGGTGTTGGCGTCGAAGCGAAGCGCGCCTTTGTCGTCATCGAGCGTCTGGTTGTTGACGGAGGTTGCAAACTCGTTGCCGGGTAGATTCGAAGTCGGGACGTATTGCAGCAGATGCTGCGCGGGAGCGGACCATTTACTCGGCAGAATCGTTGCACTTGGGAAAACACATTGCGCGGAACTGATGCATGAAGCTGGATAAGTCGGGCAGCCTGTGCTGGGGCAAGTTCCGTTGGCAGGAGCGGGTTGGGTTTCACCCTGAGTGAAGTAGTAAGGTTCCTGCGGCGTAACCGTGTAGCCGAATTGCTTTGTAAGCTGACCAGCCCATGCGGTGGAGGAGCCGGTGGTAGTGGGAATCGTTATCTGCTGCTGCTCTCCGTTGATCGTCACGGACGCGGTGGTCGTGAGCGAGCTGGCCAAGTCTGAGAGATCACCAGAGCGATCGGCGGTCGAGGGTACAGGAATCAGTCCGGTGTCGACGCCCTGGGTTTGGCGCGTGCCTTGATAGTCAGCGTAGAAGAAGATCTTGTTTCTTGTCACGGGGCCGCCAAGCGTGCCGCCGAATTGATTCTGATTGAAGGAGCCGCGGGTAGGAGAAAAATAATTGCGCGCATCCAGATTTGTATTGCGCAGGAATTCGAAAAGGCCGCCGTGGAACGCGTTGCTGCCCGACTTAGTAATAACGTTGATCTGTCCGCCGCTGTACTCGCCGTACTCCGCGTCGAAATTGTTGGTGATAATCCTGAACTCAGCGATGGAATCGAGATTCGGGATGATGGTGGCGCCCATGTTGACGTCTTCTTCGACGTCGCTGCCGTTCACCATGAAGCTGTTGGCGAATTCGCGCTGGCCGTTGATGGATATGGTGCCGGGATTCAAGTCTCCAGAAGGCGAGAAGGCGCTGGCGCCTACATCCTGAACCGTGCTGGAGGTGATGGAAGTGGCGGGGGCGACGCCGGACTGCAAGGCGAGCAGATCAGTGTAGCTGCGGCCATTCAGCGGAACGCCGGTCATGGTGGAACCGCTGATGACTTCACCCATCTGGGAGCTGGAGGTGTCGACGTGGGCTGCGGTGTCGTTGACTGTGACGGCCTCGGTCCTCTGGCCGATGGGAAGAACTATGTCGATCAGAAGTGCGCTGTTGGCGTCGAGCACGATTCCGGTATGGCGGTGGGGTCTGAAGCCGGGGTGGTTGACTTCGAGAACGTAGCTGCCGACGGGAAGGACCGGGAAAGTGTAGGTCCCGCTGCCATCAGTCACAGCAGATTGCCGGACGCCGGTACTGATGTTGAGCAGAGTGACGGATGCTTGGACGATGGCCGCACCTGAGGAGTCTTTGACGGTTCCTGCGATGCTGCCGCCGACGCCGGCGAAGGCCGTGGCCAGCAAAAAGAGGGGCAGGCCGAGGTGAAGCAGCGCGATTTTCGAGAGACTTCGCATGGATTCAGGAAGCGACTCCGGTTGCAATCGTTCTAGTTGCAAATCAGTCGCATCTACAGCTATGATCTTTCCTCGACGTCGAATCTGCCTTGCCAAGAGGGATGAAGCGGACTTATTGGTTGCGAACCAGTTAATTTCAAACCAGTTAGTTACGAACCAGGCAGTTGTAAACAGCTAGTTGCAAACGAGTCGCAACTGCAACCCTTTGATACTGACGGATTAGGCCGTATCCCGTCAAGCATCTGCCGAAAATTCCGTCGCATGACGATTGCGACGAGCTGCGACAGTCGAGGGAGGAGTCTTATGCCATTACCGCAAACTGAAATCCCGGGGCGGCTGCAGTCCCATTTAGCCGACCGCGGAATCCGCATGACAGGACAGCGCCGCGCCATTCTGCAGGTGATGGAAACCGCCACCAAACATCTGGATGCGGCGCAGCTTTTGCGCAAGGCGCAAAAGCTGGATGCGAGCGTGGATCGCAGCACGGTTTACCGCACGCTGAAACTGCTCAAGCGGCAGGGCCTGATTGACGAACTCGACCTGATGCACATCCACGGTGAGGGGCACTACTACGAGCGCAAGCTGAACCGGGATCACATTCACATGGCCTGCCTGCGTTGCGGCAAGATCATGGAATTCGTCAGCGATATTTTCGAGAAGCTGAAAGGGCAGGTGGAGAAAGACTGCCGGTTCCGGATTGTGGTGTCGCGGTTGGAGATTGGCGGATATTGCTCGGCGTGTTCGAAGTAGTTGTCTCCACATTCCCCCCAGCAGGCTGCCAAAAAACCGCTCGGCAGGGAAAGCTGACCTCGGGCGCTGAAGCAGCGGGCATTCCAGACAACTTAACGGCACTACTGAACGTCGTGCCCTTCCCGAACTCGCTCGAATCAGAGTTTTTCCCCCGCAGCCCGCCGCGAGCAATAAAAAAGCGCCCCGAACTTTTCAGTTCAGGACGCCTCGGCAGCCCTCCCCCAGAACTGCCAAACCACGAAATGGATAGTAGTGAACTAACGAATTAGTGTAAACGTCACTTTGGTAACGGGATTTTGCCGGGTTTGGGAGGGTGCTGGATCGGTGCGCGTCATTGGGATCTGAACCAACGGCCGAGAACAGTGGCCGGAGCGTTGTGGAGTCCATGCGAGGCCGACCGCGCCGCATGCGAGCATGGGGTCCCCTTCGGCTTCGCTGAGGGCAGGCTCTCGACTGCGGTTGTGCTTCGGTCGTGCTTCGCTTCCGCGAAACGCAACCTCCGCTCTGGATGAAAAGCGCAGTGGTGACCGGAAATTATGGTTGCTTCTGCCAGGTCTGACCATCATCCAGCGTGGTCCAGACTTCGGCGGTCGAGGTGGTGACCATGCCGTTCCGCGGGTCCGAGAACTGAATGTTGAGAATGTCACCGGTAAGGACGCGGCCGGCGGCAGAGGGAAGCACGCGGGCCCAGCTGTTACCGGCATCGACGGAGTGATACAACGTTCCACCGGAACCTCCGGCCCAGATTTCAGCGGCGCTGGGGGATACGGAAAGGGCACGAAAGATTGTGGGCGCGACCGGAGATGACTGCTTTGCCTTAAAGGCGCCTTGCTTCTTTCCCTCGGCTTGGGCGTCGGGCTGCGCTTGGGAGGTTGAATCGGCCTGTGCTTCGGCCGTCGTCATTTGCGTTTTCTGAGGACGATCGAGCGCTGAATCACCCACCGCGACGTTCACATCCAGCCAGGTTTTACCGCCGTCGAAAGAGCGCTGCAATGCGCCGCTGGCGCTGATGGTCCAACTGGGCGCCGGAGGGCCTTTCAGGAGACTCGGATCGGTGTGTAGCGAAGGAGCGGGCGCCATGGCAGAAGAACCTTGCTGCAGTGCAGGTTTTGCTTTGTCTACGCGATTCGTATAGGCCGGAGACTGATCCGAGGCCTTGTTCTGGATGAACTCGTCCATCTGGCTCGGCGCGCTGGATGGAGCCGTGACTTGGGCAATCTCGGGTTGCGCTTCGACGGTCGGCGGAGCCGGCACTGGAGTTGTATTCTGTCTGGCCGCAGACCGGGCACGCTTGTTCTCGGCTGACATGGTTTGAACGTCTGGAATGGCCAGAGTGTCTTTCCGCATTCCCGTTTGAGGAGTGGCCACCGCCTGAGAGGGCTCGATCCTTGGAACTGGAGCGGCAATCGCTGGGTTCGCTTGGGAGGCGTTCGACGCCAGTTCGCTGCCCTGCTGACGGCGGAATTGCATCACTCCAATCGACGCGATCAGCACCACTCCCGCTGCGACCGCGGCCCAATGCCAGGCTGATCCGCGAAGAAGGGGCCAGCCGAACCGGTTTTCGCTGCCGTGCGCTACCGGCTGCGCATCGAGTTGCGGGGGAAGGGCTAGCGAGACTACTTCGCGGCAATCGCCGCAGCGCGCCAGGTGCTCGACCAGATGGTCCCGCTCAGAACCGGCTAGAGACTGCTCGGCGAAGGCGGTGAGCAGATCGGCATCGGGATGCGAGTCCGCGGTTGGCGACTGCAACCGCTTTACGACGAGTTTTGGGACGCTTTCCATTTGGTATCAGCGCGATCGAAAGCTACGCCCTTGCAAAACTACTTGCGAAGCCTATCCGGAGCCTTCGCGGGTTCTGACTTGCACTTCCTTCTCTGAGAACGCTGCAGCCGGGGAATCTTGCGCAAGACTGCGGCGAATATCTACCTGCAGGTCGCGAACGTCCATTTCGAGTGCCTCTTCGGCCTGGCGGCGTGACATCCCCTGCTGCATCATGCGCGCCAGGATTTTCTTCCGCAACGACTTAGCCAGCTTATCCACTTTGCGGCTGATGGTGGACTCGTGCACACCCAGCATGCGGGCGATTTCGGCCAGGGTGCGTCCGTCGAGATAATAGGCGGCCAGCACCATGCGGTCTTCGGGCTCGAGCGCAGCCAGGGCGGCATCAGTGGCGGTTTCCAGGCGGGAGTCGGCGGAAGGCGGCGGCTCCGGCTGGGGTGCGGCGAACTGAGAACCCTCTTCGCTTTCTTCGTCGAGGCTGATTTCACGCTTGGTGCGCCGGTAGCGATTTACGAATTCTTGCGCCAGCACGGTGCGGAGCCAGCCTTCGAGCGATCCGCGACCGGTGAAAGAGGCCAGCTTGGAAATGCGCTCGCCGTGGCGTGTGGTGGTTCCATAGAGCTCGGCATAGAGACTGTCGGCCAGGTCGCGGGCGGCCGAGTCTTCACGCGCAATGCGCAGCGCCGACTGATAGAGCTTTTCGCGATAGCGGGTGAGGAAAATTTCCCACGCGGAATTGTTGCCGGCCGCGCAGGCCTGGGCTAGCGCGAGTTCGTCGATGCGCAGAGTGAGAAGAAACGTGCGGGCATCCCCGCGAGTCGCGCCTGCGGGCAGATATTTGGTGACCACTTCACAGAGAATTAGGGCGAAGGATTCGCGGGTAAGTCCGATCTTTTCGCAACCGCCTTTCGCGTGGAGATCCGCCAACAGGTCGGAGACTGCCGAGTGCACCGGGGCGGAGATCGGTTTGGTCGAGCGCATGTAAGAAGAAGTTAAGTACGAACCAGATCCTACTAGAACCTTTCCGTAATTGGTCCCGGAAAAAGGAAAAGCCCCGCAGGGGCTAAAGCCCGCATCCGAGGAACTGGCTAACGGCACGGCTCGAAGCTGTGCCCTTCCCAAACCATCATGAGATCGCGGCCGCCTAGGTTCTTAGACGCTTCAAAGGTGAATTTTGGCCGCAAGGCTTGCGTTCTTTTTCGTTCTTCTTCCACAGTTGAGATGGACAATGCGAGATGGGTGGTGCGCCCCGTGGGACTGGCACCACAGCCTCCTGGGACCGGGGCGCACTTGCCCGCCGAGAAAAAGGCCCGGGGGAAATGTTTTAGATAACTCTTGCCGAACCAGGCGCTGACTATTGGGCGCCGGCTGCTGAGGTTTGGTACCAGCTGCGCCAGGCTGCGGAGTCGTTGGGCAGGTGTTGTTTTGTGATGTCGGCCAGAGCCTGGAAAGCCCAGGCGCGAGTTTCAGCGTCCAGGGCGGGATCGGCGGAGTAGTCGATCAGATGCGGCACGGCGATGAGGCGCTGCTCGTGGCTCAACATGCCGGATTGCGCCAGGCTGCAGGCGGCGTGTTCGCGCACCGTGGGAGATGGATCGTTGCGCATGGTTTCGAGCAAGGGCGCGATGGTGGGCGTCGTCCCGACAAGAGCCAGGCCTTCGACGGCCCAGCGGCGCGCGTCTTCGTCCTTATCTTTATCTCTATCTGTGTCTCTGTCTCTATTTTTATCGTTTTCTGTATCGCTATTATTATTGTTTCTATCCTGATTTCTATCTTGGCTTCGATCCGTGCCGGAATTCATGCCCGCATCTTTCAGGTGTGCGGCCAGCACTTGGACGACCCGATCAGACTCGACTCCTCGGTTGCCGAGCAAGCCCAGAGCCCACAGAGCCCAAATTTTTTGTTGGTGATCACGAGAGTCGGCCTGCCGCACCATGGCATCGACGGTGGATTTGGTCTTGGTGAGCCCGTAGGCGGCGAGCTGTACTTCGATAGCGGAGGCACGCACGCTTAGGTCGTTGGAATTGAGTGCGACCGTGGTGAGGTCGCCGAGTTGCGAATCCCATTGGAGGTGACCGCGCCAGGCGTCGCTGCGCGACTCGATCCGGGCTTCGATCTGATTCGGGTCTCCATTGGAGTGGCTGACTGCGCGCTCGAGAAGCAGTTCCGCTTGTTTCTGCGGTTGCTGGTTATCGAGATCGGTTTCGGAAAGCTCTGCGGCGGAGAGTTCAGAATTCGGCCGCGATGAAAACAGGCCCGTGGTTTTTCCCCAGACGGCAACTGGGCCTCCACCGATCGCGAGCAGGAACGCGATAGCAACTCCTGCCATCATGGCGACGGAGTGAAGCGCGCTCCAGTTTGCGGGCGACAGTTGGCGCTCGCGCGGGGCGTGCTCCGGTGGGTCGGGTAGAAAAACATCCATAGCCCCAGTTTAGGGACGGCCGGGAATGGGGTAAAGTTACTTCTGGGCCCCGGCCAATAGCGGTTAGATGCCAGGTCGCGGCCGCGTGCGATTTCGGAGGAAATCATGATGGAGAAGGGGAATTGGCTGCGTCGTTGGTTGCAGGTTTCGCTGGTTGTGGCGATCACCGCTGTCGCTCTGGCTGCGGCTGGGCCCGGATATAAGGTTGTGAACACTTACAAGGTGGGCGGCGACGGAGGTTGGGATTATCTGATCGCGGATGGGGCGGCGCGGCGGCTTTATATTTCGCGCGCCACGCACGTCATCGTGCTCGATCTCGATTCTGGCAAAACCGTGGGCGACATTGCGGACACCCCGGGCGTGCATGGCATTGCCTTGGCGCCGGAGTTGGGCCGCGGCTTTGTCAGCAACGGTCGCGAAGGCACGGTCAGCATCTTTGACCTCAAGACGCTGGCGACGATCAGCAAAGTGAAGGCGGGAGAGAATCCAGATGCGATTCTTTACGATCCGGCGACCCGGCGGGTTTTCACATTCAACGGCAAAAGCCAGGATTCAACCGCCATCGATGCCGCGAAGGGCACCGTGCTGGGGACGATCAAGCTCGACGGCAAGCCGGAATTTGCCGCTAGCGACGGCAAAGGTGAGATCTTTGTGAACATCGAAGACAAAAGCGAGCTGACGGCGATTGATTCAAACAAGTTGGCGGTCAAGTCGACGTGGCCGCTGGCGCCTTGCGAATCGCCTTCGGGATTGTCGATAGACCGGAAGAATCGGCGGCTGTTTGTGGGCTGCGATAACAAGATGATGGCCGTGGTGGACGCTGATTCGGGGAAGGTTCTGGCCACTCCAGCGATTGGTGACGGCGTGGATGCGACCACATTCGACGACGAAACCGGGCTGGCGTTCGCTTCCTGTGGCGAGGGCGTGTTGACGGTGGTGCGGGAGGAGTCGCCGGACAAGTTCAGCGTGGCGGAAAATGTTCCGACGCAAGCGGGAGCGCGCACCCTGGCCCTCGACTCGAAGACGCACAATGTGTATCTGGTGACGGCGAAGTTCGGTCCACCACCGGCGGCTACGGCGGATAATCCGCATCCCCGGCGGAGCATTTTGCCCGATAGTTTCGTCGTGCTGGTGGTGAGCAAGTAGAAGGTTTTGCACCACGGAGGCACGGAGGGACGGGGGATTTACGCTGTTTTTTCCCTCCGTCGCTCCGTGCCTCGTGGTGGATTGCGCCCCGGTATCGAACGACCGTTCGGTTGTCATCTTTCCACTCCCCGTGTATTATCTCTCCACTTTAGCCGCCCGCTTTCTCTGCTTTCACCGTGGCATCTAATTGGGCTCACAAGGTGAGGTTTTGAATTCATGACGACTTTGGACGAAAAGTTTTTCCAGGCGCGGGTTACCAGACGCGTCGACTTCGCGCCGGACCTGTGGATGTTTCGCGTCCAACCGGGCGGGGAGTTCAAGTTTTCGCCCGGGCAGTACGCCACGCTGGGAGTGGAACACGACGGCAAGCGCACGGAGCGTCCGTATTCGATTGTCTCGGGTCCTTTCGAAGATGAGATCGAGTTTTTCTTTGAGCTGGTACCGGAAGGAGCGCTCACGCCGCGGCTGCACAGGCTGCAAGCGGGTGATGGACTGCTGATGCGCAAAGTGCCGAAGGGCAAATTTACGCTGGATACGGAGAGTGGGCGGAAGCGTCATCTGCTGGTTTCGACCGTGACGGGAGTAGCTCCGTTTGTCAGCTTTGTGCGGACGCTGTCGAGAGACTGGAAGGAAGGACGCTTCGACGGCAGTCACAAACTTTATCTGCTGAACGGCGCCAGCCGGCCGTGGGAGTTCGGCTATAAAGAGGAGTTGATGCATTTCGACGCGGAACTTCCGTGGTTCAAGTATGTGCCTACGGTGAGCCGCCCGTGGGATCACGCAGACTGGCCGGGTGAGATTGGCCGAGCTGACGACATTCTGCGGAAGTATGCCGATCACTGGGAGCTCGATGCTACGAATACGACCGCCTATTTGTGCGGGCATCCGGACATGATCGCGAACAGCAAGGCGATCCTGAAGCGGCGCGGGTTCCTGGACAAGACTGGGGTTAAGGAAGAGATTTATTGGGTGCCGGCGAAGTAGCGCCCAGTTCCTACGCCTGATACGCAAACTTGACCAGGACTCGACAACTTTGCGGCTCACGAATGCCGATTGTGAAGCTATGCATCAGATGGCCGGGCCTAGCAATTGTTTCAATGCCTGTATGTATTCGGTGAGGGCCGCGCGGCCGGTTTCGGTGATGCGGTAGAGGGTTTGCGGCTTGCGCAACACGAACTTCTTTTGCACAGCCACGTACCTGGCTTCTTCGAGCTTGAGCAGTTGCGCTCCCAGGTTTCCGTCCGTGGCTTCGGTCTTGGCGCGGAGCCAGGTAAACTCTGCCTCTTCCACACCGCTGAGGAGCGAAAGCAGAGCGAGTCGCAGCCTGCCGTGAACCACGGGATTGAGTTCGGGCAGATCAGGCATGGATTACGCCCCGCCGCTTGCGCTGCTGGACTTCGGCGATCGTGCCGTAGATGCCGAAGGCAATCTGGCAGAGAAAGATGGCGACCAGAAACACGATCAAGCTCTGGACGCTGGTGCCGAAGCACGTACCCACGGCCGCCACCCACCACACGACTGCGCATGCAAACTGTACCTTCCAGCGAAGAATCAGAGCCGAGGCTCCGTTGGCCATGCCCAGTATGGCCGATATCACCGCCACAAAGACATGCTGATCGGTGAGTCTTCCACTCACGCCGAGGGCTAGAAAGAGGAGGAACATCGAAATTCCCAGGGCAATCCAGATCGAACCGATGGCCCGGCCCAGTGTGGTCTCCGGCTGATTGCCGGTCTTCCGGGAAGCAACGACACCGGTGACCACGACCCCGATCAAGACGGTGATCGGCCAAGCCCAAACGCCGTGACCCCATGCGGACCAGGCGATGGCGAGATAGTAAACAACGCCCCACAGAATGAACATCCACCCCCAGCTCTCTGTGTTCCGGCGTCCCTCGGCGATCATGTGTTCGATGAGGTTCAGTCTCTCCTTCAGTTCCCGGTCGGTGTTGTGGTCCTGCATGGCAGTTCTCCTTCGATGAGGTTCATATTGGTTAATAGAGTACTCTATGTTACAGAGTGAGTCAAAGAACATTCTCTACCCTCATGCCAGGCAGGCGAGATGGAAAACGAAACACTCTGTTGCTTTGGCGGCGAGGGAAACGATTTCGCGGAACGCGAGTCCGTCCACAAGCGCGCAATGGGTGTGATTTGCTAAGTGATCGTGGGCCCGTCGCCGCTTAGCTTTCGGCGGGCGCGAAGAAGACCAGGACCTCGAGGTCTTCGGTAATGTCGTAGAAGCGGTGACCTTCCTCGGCTGCTACGAATATCAGGCTGCCTCCGGAAACCTCGCGGTCTTCGAAGCCGGCTTTGAAGCGGGCGCGGCCACGAATCACGAAGTAGATCTCGTCCTCGCGATGCGGTTTCTGATGGTCTGTGCCTCCAGCGGGCAGGACGAAGAGTCCAGCACTCATGTTCGGCACCCGCAGGAACTCGCGGTAGGGCCGGCCGCTCACAGCGCGCTGCTCGGCGATCTCGGGAAGCGTGGCAAAAAAAGTTTTCATACTGATTAACCCCTCAAGCTCTTTCATCCCTCAAGCGAAAATGCCTCCGAAAATGAGGTCGGTGAATTGCGGAATAAGGTTCTGCGCCTGCAGTTCGCCTTCCGGCTTATACCACTGATAAATCCAGTTGATCATACCGAGCAAGGCAAAGGCGGCGGCGCGCGGGCTTACCTTCCCTCTTGTCTGATTTCTAGCTTTTTCCTGAACTTCTGTCATCAGGCTTTCAAGGAAGTGAATGTAATCCTTTTTTCGGATGTTGATGCGCTTGCGCAGGGCCGGGGGCAGGGGATGGTTTTCGTGCAGCATCACGGTGATCTCGCGATCGCGTGGACTCAGCACGACCTCGATGTGCAGGCGGATGAGAGCGCGCAGGCGTTCCTCAGGGTCGGCGATGCTGCGCACGGGATTGAGCACGCGTTCCTGGGTGATCTCCATGGCGTGGTTCATGATTTCGTAAAGGATTTCGTCCTTGCTCTGGAAGTGGTGGTAGAGGCCGCCTTTGCTCAACTTGAGTGCCGCCGCAACGTCGTTCATGGAGGTCGCGTCGTAGCCGCGCTGCTGGAACAGGCGCGCGGCGGTGCGCAGGATTTCCTGCCGGGAGTCGACCACGGTCTCGCGGGTCATCGGGTGACATGGTAAACAGTTGCGCGAGGGAATGCCAATGGGCTGCTGGCTTGTAGCTGTCAGTTCTTAGCTTCTAGCCTCTAGCCAGAGCCATCTCGGCAACGTTTTTGCTGGCCGTTTGTGTTGGGCAATGTTAGCTTGTCGGAAACCAACGACAGGTTGGATCGCCAGCCGATGGAAACCGGGCCCGGGTCAAGCCGAAATTTAGTCGAGAGGTGATGCGATGCAAGAGGCGAGAACGCGGCGCTGTCGTTCCCTGATCAAGTGCGTTGCGACTGGATTGTTTTTCTTTTTGCCGCTGGCCTGCTTTTCTCAGAGCACGGTCAAGCCTCAGCCAGAGATTCCATTCGCCGACGACCTAAAGAAGTATCCGGGACTCCTCACGGAATTGGCACATCTGGTCGAAGCCCTCAAGAATAATGTTCAACTGCCTCCGGTTCGCACCGAGAGCCCTTTGTTGCCACGCCTGCCGATGGCGACCACCTATTATGTCGCCTTCCCCAACTATGGCGAGACGGCCCATCAAACGCTGGAAACGCTACAGCAGGAATTGCAGGCGAGTGCGGTGCTTCGGGATTGGTGGCAGCACGGCGAATTGAGTTCGGGGGGACCGAAGCTGCAGGATTTCCTGGAAGAATTCTATGAGGTGTCGCAGTACCTCGGTGATGAACTGGTTGTGTCCGGCGAAACGGGCGGGATATACGAAAAGGGCGCCGCAAGTCGCAAATTACTGATTGTTGCAGAGCTGCGTAAGCCAGGACTAAAGAACGTTCTTGAGCAGATCCTGAAAGAAGGCTCCGGCAAATCGCAGTCTCCGGTGCGCGTTCTGGATCTTCAGCAGTTGACTCAGGCGAAAAGCGGCTCTGGCGAGCAACTCGTCGTGTTGGTGCGACCGGATTTTGTCATCGCGGCCGAAAGTCTGGAGGCGGTGCGCGGATTCAATGCCTTTCTGGACGCCAGGACAACAGATTTTGCTTCGACGCCTTTTGGGCAGCGTCTGACGGAAGCGTATCAAGGCGGAACATCTGCCTTGATGGCCGCCGATCTGCACACCATCATGAACCAGATTCCGTCCGGAACACTGCAGAATCAAAAGATCTTCGATCGCACCGGTCTTAGAGATGCGAAGTATGCGGTCTGGGAGTACCGGCACCGGGCCCAAGGATCAGAGGGCCAAATGGAACTGAGTTTCGTGGGCCCACGCCATGGCATCGCGTCGTGGCTTGCGGCTCCTGCTCCGCTCGGCAGCCTGGACTTTGTCTCGCCGCAAGCCTCCATCGTGAGCAGCGTAAGCCTTAAGAATCTGGGAGAGATCTTCGACGACATCAAAGACATCTCTTCTTCTTCGAATCCCAACGCACTCGCCAGCCTCACCCACACTGAACAGGCGATACATATCAGTCTCAGGGACGACTTGCTGAGCCTGCTGCCTGGTGAAATCACCGTGGAAGCCGAGGGATTCGCCGAACCCAAACCTGACTGGAAGATAATTCTGCGCACCAATGATGCGGATCATCTGCAGCAAACGCTGGCGAAGATGTTGGCGACAGTGCCCTTCCCGGCAATGGAATTCGTGGAAGATGGAATCACTTACCACTCATTGACGATTCCGTCTACACCGAAGCCGATGCAGATTGTCTACACCTTCGCCGGAGGTTATCTGATCGTCGCGTCCAGCCATGAAACGGCGGCAGCAGCGATTCGACTGCACAAATCTGGCGAATCGTTCGCTAAGTCTACGAAATTCACGGCATCTCTTCCCGCCGGATACCCCGCAGATGTTTCTGCCTTCCTCTATGAAGACCCCGCCGCCGTGACGGCTCTGAATCTGCGCCGCATGTCGCCGGAAATGGCAGATGCCTTTGCGCGGCTCTCCCCACCCACTGCGCCTATTGTGTTTCGCGCTTATGGCGACGAGAGGGCGATCCGCGCAGTCAGTACGAGTGGAGCGGCGGACGCCGGTGTAATCCTGGTGGTGGCGGCAGTCGCCATTCCCAACCTGATGCGTGCCCAGATGGCGGCGAATGAATCTTCCGCTATAGCCACCATGCGCACGGTGGTTGTCGCAGAGGTCGCCTATTTCAGCTCTTTTCCTGAGAAGGGATACGCGACCGAACTGGCAACGCTCGGCCCTGACCCCCTTGGACCGGGTCATCAGTCGCCACAACATGCGAGTCTCATCGAACCTGCTCTGGGCAACCCTGGATGCACCTCAGGCGCGTGGTGTTCCCAGACCGGATACAATTTCCGCCTCACCGGAGATTGCAAGCTGGCGGCGCAGGTCTGCAGGGAATTCGTAGCCGTTGCTACCCCCATCAGCAGTGGCACTGGGACTAGAAGCTTCTGTTCGACGTCAGACGGTGTCGTTCGCTACAAAGTTGGCCCGCCTTTGACTTCTCCTATCGTCCCCTCAGAATGTCGCCAGTGGGCACCCGTCCAATAACGCGGACGGAACAGTTCCTGCTTGACATGCGCGAGGCGCAAAGGTAGCATTTCTTTAGTAACCGACCGACCGGTCGGTCTGCAGCAGAGTCCACGAGGACGGGCTTCAGGGTTCGTCCCACTGTTGCCGGCGGGACGCCGGCGCTACAAGGAGCTTGCCAGTGGCTACTATTTTTTATGAACACGATGCTAATCCTGAGGCCCTGAAGGGCAAAACCATCGCGATCCTGGGCTACGGCAGCCAGGGACATGCACAGGCGCAGAACCTGCGCGACAGCGGCCACAAGGTGCTCGTGGGCCTCGAGCCTAACCGCCCCAGCGCGCAGCAGGCTCGCGCCGATGGCATGGTCGTAGTGGCTCCGGATGAGGCCGCGAAACGTGCCGACTGGATCCACGTGCTCACGCCGGATGAGACGCAGGCGGCGGTTTATGAGCAGTACATCCAGCCCTATCTGCATCCCGGAAAGATTCTGGGCTTCTCGCATGGTTTCAGCATTCATTTCAAGACGATCGTTCCGCCCAGTGATGTCGACGTGGTGATGATCGCGCCCAAAAGCCCAGGCCACCTGCTGCGGCGGGTTTATACCGAGGGGCGCGGGGTACCGTCGCTGATCGCGATTCAGCAGGATGCGAGCAAGCGGGCACATGAGTTTGCCCTGGCCTATGCGCATGCTATTGGTTCGACTCGCGCGGGCGTGCTGCAGACCACGTTCCGCGAAGAAACTGAGAGCGACTTGTTCGGCGAGCAGGCGGTGCTGTGCGGCGGTTTAACGTCTTTGATCAAGAAGGGATTCGAGACGCTGGTCGAAGCCGGCTACGCTCCGGAGATTGCATATTTCGAGTGCCTGCACGAGATGAAGCTGATCGTTGATCTGATTTACGAAGGCGGCCTTGGGCGCATGCGGTATTCGATTTCGAACACAGCTGAGTATGGCGACCTGACGCGCGGTGAGAAGGTTGTGGGCGATACAACGCGGGCCGCGATGAAGAAGACTCTGGCCGACATTCAGGATGGAACCTTCGCTCGGGAGTGGATCAAAGAGAACAAAGACGGCGGCTACCACTTTGCCGAGCTGCGCGAGAAAGAGCAGAAGCATCCGATCGAGATTGTGGGCGCGCAGTTGCGCGGCATGATGAGCTGGCTGCCTGGTCGCGAAGCGAAGAAGCCGGCGGAGGCTCCGAAGCCGGAACCTAAACAGGTCGTGAATGCTTAAGGGCGCAGAAATCGTTCTGCGGTGCATACGCGCCGAAGGGGTCGACCTTGTGTTCGGCTACCCCGGCGGCGCGATCATGCCGCTCTACGACGCTTTGGACGGCAGCGGAGTGCGACACGTCCTTACGCGGCATGAGCAGGGCGCGGTATTTGCGGCGGAAGGCTACGCTCGCGTCACGGGAAAAGTTGGTGTGGCTATGGCTACCAGTGGTCCGGGCGCGACGAACCTGGTCACCGGAATTGCGGACGCCAAGATGGATTCGGTGCCTTTGGTCTGCATCACCGGGCAGGTTCGAACGGCGATGATCGGCACCGATGCATTCCAGGAGACTGACGTTTTCGGAGTGACGCTTTCGCTGACCAAGTGGAGCCGGCTGGTGCGCACGATCGATGAAATCCCGGATGCGATTGCCGAGGGATTCTACTGGGCGCGTAGCGGACGGCCGGGACCGGTCGTGATCGACATCCCTACCGACATATTGAAAGCTAAGAAGGAATTCTCCGGACCACTGAAGTTCAAGCCGCATGCCCGGCCTGCGGACGCGAAAGCAGAAAGCACGTTCAGCGATGCAATTGTAGCTTTGCTGCAACGGGCGACGCGGCCGGTGGCCTTGGTGGGCGCGGGAGCAAAGCTTTCAGGAGCGATTCCGGAATTGCGGCGGCTGCTCGACGATTTGAATGTTCCTACCTTCGCTACCGTACACGGATTGGGCGCCGTCCCTCCGCAATCGCCGTATTACCTGGGTATGGTTGGCATGCATGGGACGCGTGCGGCTAACACCGCTTTGCATGAAACCGATTTGCTGATGGTTTTCGGAGCGCGCCTTGATGATCGTGTGACTGGCGATCCTACGCGCTTTGCTCCCAACGCAAAGATCGTCCACTTTGAGATTGATCCGGCACAGCTTGACCGTGTGCGGACCTGCGATTTGCCGGTGATTGGCAATCTCGCCGACACGATTCCGGCATTCCATGCCGAAGCACGCAAGGCTTCCCTGCCCGACTGGAGCAGCTGGCGCGCCGTGGCCTGTGGAGCGGAGCGCGCGGAGCTTGATCCGCGAGGACTGGCGCAGCCAACCATTCGTTTTCTCGACGAGCTTTTCAGCCGCCTGCCGCAGGATAACGTCATCATTGCCGATGTAGGCCAGCATCAGATGTGGGCGGCGCAGCGTTACCGTTCTTCCTCACCGCGCGGCTTTATAACTTCGGGTGGCCTGGGAGCGATGGGCTTCGCTCTTCCTGCCGCCGTGGGAGTGCAACTGGCCAAGCCGGATACTTGCGTGCTTTGCGTTTCCGGCGATGGCGGTTTCCAGATGAACATACAAGAGCTGGCCACAGTGCACCGGCTCGGGCTTCCTATAAAAATGGTGATCGTCGATAACAAATATCTGGGAATGGTGCGGCAGTGGCAACAGCTTTTCTATGAGCGCAACTATGCCGAAACGGATTTGAGCGACAATCCGGATTTCGTCGAGATCGCCAAGGCATACAAAATTCGCGGATGGCGGTTGAACGAGGCTGCCATGGTGGAGTTTCCGGTATCGGCCGAGACGGGAGATCTTATCGATAGTTTTCTCAGCTCGCCGGGACCGGAGTTGCTGGTGTTTGATTGTGCTCCTGAAGCCAATGTTTATCCCATGGTTCCGGCGGGGGCTGCGCTTTCGGAAATGGTGTTCGAAGACGCGGAGTAATTGCTGCAAATTTTGTGGAGGATTTCAACATGCAAGTCTTTCATATCCGCTATCGCAACGCGCAAGGCACGCTGATGCGCATCCTCAACGCGGTTTCGCGCCGGGGGCTCGACCTTACTACGGTGCACGCTGAGGGCGCCGGGCAGGATTACGCGGTCACCATGCTGCTGGAAGTCAACCCCAAGCAGATTGGCCAGCTTTATCGTGAGTGGTACGCGATCGTCGATGTCATCGAGGTGCGGTCGCGAGCGGTTTTGCATGAACAGGAAGTCCCGGCATGGGGAGCGCATCCGCCGGCTTCAGAGAGCGTCTCTGACCGGGCGACACAGGCCGCGCTCGCTTAAGTTGCGGTTTCGAATTTTCAGTGTCAGCAGCATGAATGCTCACTGGGCGAGCGTCATGCGATTGGGGAACTTGCAGGCGGAATGCGGCTTCTGGGCATCGCCACAGCCGCGGGTTCCCCGTTTTTCTTGCCCTAACCCTCAACTTGTCATTCCTAACCTTAAATTTGTCATTCCCAGCGGAGTGACAACTCGTGTTCTAGTCTTTGCTATTTATGGATCTTAAACACCGCAGCCGCGGAATTACCGATGGACGCGACCGGGCTCCGGCGCGCTCCATGTTCAAAGCTATTGGCTTCACCGACGCCGATTTGCAAAAGCCATTGATCGGCGTCGCCAACACCTGGATCGAAACCATGCCCTGCAACTTTCACCTGCGGCGGCTCTCGGCCAAAGTGAAAGAAGGCATTCGCGCCGCCGGAGGCACCCCCATGGAGTTCAATACTATCGCCATCTCCGACGGCGAGACCATGGGCACAGAAGGCATGCGCGCGTCGCTGGTGAGCCGCGAACTGATTGCCGATTCGATTGAACTAGTGTGCCGCGGCCAATTGTTTGACGCCGTGATATGCGTGGTCGGTTGTGATAAGACGATTCCGGCCGCGGCCATGGCGCTGGCACGCATGGATCTTCCCGGGTTAGTGCTCTACGGCGGCACAATCGCGCCGGGCAGCTATCGCGGCAAGGACGTCACTATCCAGGATGTATTCGAAGCCGTGGGCGCCAACGCTGCGGGAAAAATTACCGACCAAGAATTGCACGATCTCGAAAACGTGGCCTGCCCCGGAGCCGGAGCCTGCGGCGGCCAATACACAGCGAACACCATGTCGACCGTGATGGAGACGATTGGTTTGTCTCCCATGGGCTTCAACAGCGTGCCGGCGATGGATGCGCGAAAAGACGAAGTCGCATTCCGCTGTGGTGAAGTAGTGTTGAATCTTCTAAGAACCGGCATTCTGCCGCGCCGCATTCTTACCCGAGCGGCTTTTGAAAACGCGATTGCGTCGGTGGCCGCGACCGGCGGTTCGACCAATGCCGTTCTGCATCTGCTGGCGATCTCGCGTGAAGCCGGCGTCGCGCTCGAGATCGACGACTTTCAGCGAATCAGCGAGCGCACTCCACTGCTCGCCGATCTTAAGCCCTCGGGAAAATATGTTGCCGCCGACGTCGATAAAGCTGGCGGCATCCCCGTCATCGCCAAACGCCTGCTGGATGCCAAATGCGCCGACGGCTCTACGCTTACCGTGACCGGCAGGACATTCGCCGAAGAAGCCAACGACGCAAAAGAAACTCCGGGTCAGCCTGTTATCGCCCCGCTCGATCGTCCGCTGAAGAAAACCGGAGGGCTCGTTATTCTGAAGGGAAATCTTGCGCCCGAAGGCTGCGTAGCCAAAATCAGCGGGCATGAGAGACTGGAGCAGCGCGGTCCTGCGCGGGTCTTCGATTGCGAAGAAGACGCCATGGCCGCCGTCACGTCGAAGAAAATCAAGGCCGGTGACGTCGTCGTCATCCGCAACGAAGGCCCCAAGGGAGGGCCAGGCATGCGCGAAATGCTGAGCGTCACCGGCGCCATCGTAGGCGAAGGCTTGGGATCGTCGGTTGCGTTGTTGACCGACGGCCGGTTCAGCGGCGCGACCCACGGACTCATGGCCGGCCACGTTTCGCCGGAAGCCGCTCTGGGCGGCCCCATAGCCGCGGTGCGCGACGGAGACATAATTCACTTTGATATCAGTAAGCGCTTGTTAGAGGTCGAGATCAGCGATGAAGTTCTACGCCAGCGGATGAAGGAGTGGAAGCCGCCGCAGCCGCGCTATCCCGCCGGCGTATTCGCTAAGTATGCGGCTCTGGTTTCGTCGGCCTCACAGGGGGCGATCACTCGGCCGCCGACTTAGCGGACGTCGACTTAGCCGCCGCGCCAAGCAACTGCTTCAGCTCCTGTTCCAATTCGGCCGGCTTGAAGCCGAAAGGGCCGGGCTTGCTCTTGTAGATCACACGATTCCCCCGGTCGATTAGGTAGATTCGATCGGGCCAACCTGTATAGGCCTTCTCAGTCGCGTTGTCGAACTCATCAAGAACGCAGGGAACTTGATTCCCAGCTTTCGAACACAGGTGCCCGCGACCTGGTTGCGTTCCTCGGCGTCGCGGGGACTGGCAAAAACAATCTTGTCCTTCAGATTGCTCTCGGTCTGCCAAACATCGCTGGGATGCGCTTCCAGAATGTACACGATGAGGAATGCAACCTGCTGGTTGTACTGATCGTAAAGCTGGTTGAGAGCGGGAACCTCCCGCCGGAATGGGGGTCAGGTATAACTGCCGAATACAAGCACAACCGGTTGATGTGCCGTCAGCGACGACAACTGGACGCTGTCGCTTTTGTCCAGCTCGGCTAGTGAAAAATCTGGTGCCGCGTCGCCGGTTCGCAGCTGCCCCGCGCGCGCATGAATCCACATGGTTTCAAACGGAACGATCGCATAAGCGACCCCGGGCATTCGAGCCATCACGCGGCCAAAGGTTTCCGGAGACTGATACATCGCCCAAGCGACAAACCCGGCGAAAAACACGTACGCGATCAACAGGCCTATGGCCAGGCGGGATAAGAGTCTGCGCATACCCAATCATGCATACACGAGAATGCCTAAGAAATCCAGAAGCGGCGCGTCTGTCCGAATTCAACCTGCTACTTCGCCTACCTCACTTTGCGCAACCCGGGCTGAAAGCGGTAAGAGCATTGGCCTTTGCAGAGATGCTACAGAAGTATGGCCCGCTGTTTGAACCCCAGGAGAAATATTGCTGCTCGGCGGATTGATCCGAATTGAGGAAGGTGTTGTAGTCGAACGTGTCCACATGGTGGCCGGTGTTCGACTCGAAACTGGTGTACGTCGGCCAATTATTTTTCCACGTGTTTACAGACGATTCGTAGCTCTGAGTCGCGTTCGTGGTCAGATCCGTATCCCCACTCGACGCCACAAATTGGTTGAGATCCAGGATCAGGGGGAAATTGTAGGACTGGCTGGTGACGGTGGTGTCGCCTCCCCCTGAGGTTGTGGTCGTTGACCAGACTGTCGAACCCAGCGAAATGTTTTCCAGATATGTCGTAGCCGTGATGTCGTAATACTGGTTATTGAAGAACTTCACATTCTGCGCGATCTTCGTCGTCACCCTGCCGTGTGAGGTGTTGACGTAGCCCGCGATCGTGAAACTGCGGTTCGACTTCAGGTTCACCGTGCCCTTGGTGAAAGTCGGCTGCACGTTCAGGTTCTCGGTGACTACGGGAGACGGCGCGGCCGTCAGCGTGTCTTCAGTGATAGCACCGGTAACCTGCGTACTGGCGGAATCAAGATAGAGCAGCAGCGACGCGCTCGCCGAGAAATAATCGTCGGCATTGTAGACGCTGAGCGAAACCGTGTGCGCCTCGCCATTACTCAACACTCCGGCAAAAGGCGTGAGATCCACCCGATAAGGCTTGAAGTTCAGCGTCTGCACACCGGGAATCGGAAACCATAAATAAGGATCGATGCCGCCCGTGAAGATCCAAGGAGAAACCGGGGCCACGCCCGCCGGTTTCCCGTCGATGGTGATCTCAGTCTCGCGGAAGCCGGTATTGCCGCAGTTCTCTAGTTCCGCGGCGACGTCGTTGGCGACGCAGGTGTACCAGAATTCATCATCTGACTGGCTTTGGGAGTAGACGTCCAAATAGGCCTTCTCCACATTCGTGGGCAGGGTAAAGGTGCCGGAGAGTGTGCTGGAAGTTGAACTGAGTGCGACAGTGTTGCCGGCAGACAGCGCTAACACCTGGTCAGCGGCTGCGGGTGGTTTCTCGGCCTTGGCCAAGGGATAAAACTCCAACTCTGCCGAAGCATAGATAGTCGAGGTGAGCCCGCAGCACAAAGTGTTTCCGATGTTCGCCTGACCGGTCTGCGCCGTGTAGAAGATTGAACTGTACTCGGTAAGGTCGTTTTCAATATGCCACGACGGACCAATGTTCGAGGGCTCGGCCGTGGTGCCGAAATAAATATTCACCGGGCCCAACCAGAAGTTAGCGGTGCGGTCGTATTGAATGCCGGCGTTCAGACTGATGTCAGCTTCCAGCACTACCTTGGCCCAGGGACCGGGACAGTCGGCGGGCGGCGCGTAGGTAAAGTTCTCCACGTTGAACTCGTAGAACTGCGCGGCGCTGAAAAGCTGCACGACGCAAGGCGTGGTCGAAGGACGCGTGACATTGGGATCAGCAGTCACCGTATTGGCTGAGCCAATCACATAGGGGCCTGAAGCCAAAGCGAACCGACTGACGGCCGTTATCGCCAGCAGAAGCGGAAAAACAATTCGCGCCAGACGAAAACTTCGGAGCATTGCAATCCTCCCGGGAGATTGCGGCAAAAGCCTGGCCAGCCGCCGCATTACAGAAGCGCCCCAGCGCAGCGGGGCTAACG
>DATHOK010000144.1:0-17071 GCA_035484995.1 Verrucomicrobiia bacterium
TGCGAGAGCGGAGTTCTGTTGGTGAGCGATGTCACGCATGGTCGATTCGTCTTCCTGCGTTAGAGGGCGGGCGGGATGCAGAGTGCTGTCAGCTACGAAGATTCCTGCTATGGCGGAGAATGCTAGGTACAAGGTGAGGAACAGCAGGAGGTGGCGGGATTTTCTGGAGAGGAGCATTCGGTGTTAAGGATGGTACGGGTAGGCGGGACTCGGGGTTCCGCGGTGGAAGCGGCTGCGAGGGCGCTACCTCAGGGGCTAAAGCCCGGCGGCTAGTCGTGGGCTTGGACGCAGGCCTGGAAGGCCTGCTCCAGCCGTTTTGTGCTTCCGCCGCGCTTCGCTTGGCGGGACAGCCGAAGGCGGCTGTCTCCATATGAGCACGGAGCCCCCTTTAGACCACTGAGAGTGCGGGCGCTGGTAGGGGTCCTTCGACTTCGTGGCCGCTTCGCTTTGCGAAGCGGCCACTACGCTCAGGATGACAGTACTTTATCAGGCGTCACCGGCTCGCCAGAGCTGGCTCCCGGACTGACTTGCCTGATTTGTAGGCTTCATAGCGGGCGTTGACTTCGTCCCAGTTGATTACGTTCCACCAGGCGGCTAGGTACTCAGGGCGGCGGTTGTTGTATTTCAGGTAGTAGGCGTGTTCCCAGACGTCGTTGCCGAAGATGGGGAAATGGCCTACCGAGATGGGGCTGTCCTGGTTGGGCGTGCTCATGATGTGGACTTCACCGCCGCCTTTGCCGGCTAGCCAGACCCATCCTGACCCGAATTGTTTTACGCCAGCGTCGTTGAACTTGGCCTGGAAATCTTTGAAGGTGCCGAAGGTTTTGGTGATGGCCTGGGCGATGGGGCCGGTGGGGTCGCCTCCGCCTTTGGGCTTCATGATTTTCCAGAACATGGAGTGGTTGACATGGCCGCCTCCATTGTTGCGGACGGCGCCGCGAATGTCTTCGGGGATGGAGTTGAGGTCGCGGATCAAATCCTCGGCGCTCTTCTTCGACAGCTCGGGATGCTTCTCGATGGCGGCGTTTAGGTTTTTTACATAGGTGCCGTGATGCATGTCGTGGTGCAGGGTCATCGTCTGTTTGTCGATGACGGGTTCGAGGGCTGCGTAATCATAAGGCAGGGGCGGTAGTTCGAAAGCCATGATTTTTCCTCCAGGATTCTTATTGTACTGATGACGGGACGGCGGGTGTGGTTGCGAAGAGATTTTACACCTGGAGGTACGGATGGGAGCCCCAGCGGCTAAAGCCGCGAATCTTTTCACTTCGTGCGGTACGGCTGAAGCCGTGCCCTTCCCGAACCTTTTGTCGGACAAACTTTTAGTTGGTGGGTGGGCCCAGGATTTCGCGGACTTTGCGGGTCAGGTTTTGGAGGGTGAAGGGTTTTTGCAGGAATGTTTTCTGGCTGTCGGCGGCGGCGGTGCTGGGGAAAGCGTCCTGGGCGTAGCCGGAGAGAAAGAGGACTTTCAGGTCGGGGCGCGCGGACTTGAGTTGCTGAACGAGTTCGTGGCCGCTGAGGCCGGGCATGACAACGTCTGTGATGATTAGTTGGATGGGGTCAGAGTGAGCGGCGGCGAGGGTGAGCGCATCTGCGCCGTTAGCGGCTTCGACGACGCGGTAGCCGCGGGATTCGAGAGTTTCGCGGACGAGCTGGCGGACGGAATCTTCGTCTTCGACCAGGAGGACGGTTTCGGTTCCACCGACGGCGGCTAGAGCTACGGGAGTGGCGCCGATGGCTTCTGAGGGTTCGTCGACTCGCGGGAAATAAATGGTGAAGACGGTGCCGCGGCCGAGTTCGCTCTGCACGAAGACGTAGCCGCCACTTTGTTTGATGATGCCGTAGACGGTGGAGAGTCCGAGGCCGGTGCCTTTGCCTTTTTCTTTGGTGGTGAAGAAAGGTTCGAAGATGCGAGCCTGGGTTTCGCGGTCCATGCCTTCGCCGTTGTCGCTGACGGCGATCATGACGTAGGGGCCGTTCTTGATGAAAATGTTTTCGGGACGGTAGGAATCGTCGAGGGTGACGCTGGCGGTGCGGATGGAGATTTTGCCTCCGTTGCGCATGGCGTCTTTGGCGTTGACGACGAGGTTCATGATGACTTGTTCGAGCTGGCCGGCATCGGCGCGGGTGCAGCCGACGGAGGGGGCGAGGCTGGTGGTGAGTTCGATATCTTCGCCGATGAGGGGGCGGAGGAGACGCTCCATGTCGGCGACGATGGCGTTGACGTCGATGACTTTGAGTTCGAGAAGCTGTTTGCGGCTGAAAGCCAGGAGCTGCCGGGTTAGAGTGGTGGCGCGGTCGGAAGCTTGTTGAATGGCTTCGGCTTTGGCGTGCAGAGGATGGCCGAGGGAGAGCTGGTCGAGCATGACCTCGGTGTATCCGCTGATGACCATGAGGAGATTGTTGAAGTCGTGGGCGATGCCGCCGGCTAGGCGGCCCACGGCTTCCATTTTCTGGGCCTGGCGGAATTGGTCTTCGAGAACGCGGCGCTCGGTGATGTCTTCGGCGATGCCTTCGAGAACGTCGGTGGGTTCATCACCGGCGACGGCACGGCCGCTGATGCGGACGGTGATGATGGCCGCGTCTTTGCGTTTCCAGCGAACTTCGAAGCCGTCCATGCGTCCGGTGCGGCGGAATTCTTCGACCAGGCGGGTATGTTCGGCGGGGTCGACGAAGACGTCTTTTTGCGGATCGAGGGACAGGACCTCGACCGAGGAGTTGTAGCCGAGCATTCCGATGAGAGCGGGGTTGACGTCTAGAAAATGGCCTTCGAGGCTGGCACGGTAAATGCCGTAGACGGCGGTTTGCACCAGGGAGCGGTAGCAGGTTTCGGAGCGGCGCAGGGCCTCCTCGTTGCGCTTGCGATCGATGGCGGCGGCTAATTGCTGCGAGATCAGGGCCAGGACATCCTGGTCGCGCTCGCGGAAATGAGTGTTCCTGGAATAACTCTTGAGCACGACCGCGCCCAGAATGTGATGGTTGACTTTTAGCGGAACGCCCAGCCAGTGAAGAGGAGCGGGCGCGTCGAGTTTGATTTTTCCGCGCCGCTGCATTTCGTGCGCGAGCTGGGGAGTGCAGAGCAGAGGCTCGCCGGTGCGGAGCACATATTCGACGAGGCCGGAGGCTAGTTTTGCGGGAGCGGGAGCGGACTGCTGCTCGTCGACGAAGTAGGGGAAGCTGAGCAGTTGCGATTCCGGATCGAGAATGGCGATGGAGAAGTTGCGGGCGCACATGAGCTCATCGACGATACCGTGGATGGCCGCGAAGAACTGCTGCAGGTCCTGGGTGGCGCTGGCCTTTTCGGCAATGCGATAGAGGGCGGAACTTAGAGCTTCGGCACGTTTGCGCTCGGAGATGTCGCGATAGATGGCGGAGAAGGCGACGGCCTGGCCGTCGATGATCAAGGGGGCGCAGGAGACGGAAAGATCGAGCAGGGTGCCGTCCTTCGCAAGGCGCTGGGTTTCGAGAGTGATGGACTCACCGCGCTGGAGGCATTGCGCGATCCAATCGGCTTCGGCGGCGCGATCGGGAGGGGAGATAAGCTGGTTGACGGATTTTCCCAGGATCTGCGCTGGGGAGTAGCCGAACAGGCGCTGAAATTCCTGATTGACGCACTGCGCGCGGAAGGAAGCGTCGGTGATGACGAGCGGATCCGGCGAATTTTGAAAGAGTTGTTCGAGATACTGGCGGCGGGTATTGAGAGTTTCTTCAGAACCGGTTTTCTTCGAATTCTTTTCCCTGGAAATCGTTTTCCTGGAATTGTCTGCGGGCCTTTTCTCTGCGGGAGCCTTCTCTACGGAATTCTTTTCTCCGGATCTCTTTTCTATGGAACTCCAGGAAAGAGAAGATCGCTGCGCGACGGGGTTGGGCGCGGCGGATGGAACGAATGTGGGCGGGGCTCCGCGCTCGAGCGCCTGACGCAGACGCTTGGCACGCAGCAGTTCTCGCGACTGCGGCACACGGGTGACACGATCACCCATCTCGAAACTCCCCCCTCTGGAACCCAGCCATGGGCATGGTAGAACGCGGGGAGATTACTCGAAAGTTACGCAGGTAATTGAGGCAGTTGATGATTGGGCGATTGTGCGATTTGGCGATTGAAAATCGGAACCATTTAGGTCTTGGATCGCTCAATTACCCGACCGCCAAACTGCCCAATTGCGGCCCTCAGATTTTGTTGGCTAGCAATTTCGCAGCTTGAGGGTTTCTGAGGAACCTCGGTCGTCCCTGCGGGACTTGCTCTCTTTTACTCTGCTTCTCCCAGCGCTGAAGCGCTGGGCTATTACCGCTCTCCCCTCCGGGGCGCAGTGGAAGAGCCTCAAATTTCCGTGATCCACGGCAACGCGTCTCGCTCCGCTCGACGGGACAGCCGAAGGCGGCTGTCCCCACATAAAATCAAGCACGTAAAATCAGGCTTTGCTGGCTAGCATTTCGCAGACTCGGCGGATCATTTGGCGTTGGATGTCGTTAAGGGTGAGGAATTCGAAACCGTAGCGCAAGCCCTGGCGGTAACGGACGATGGCGCGAACTTTCAAGGGATAGGGACTGAGGGGCAGAGGGATTTCGAGGGAAACGATTTCGCCGCTTTCGAGTTCGCCGGTGAGGGTGGCGCCGATGCCATCCTGGCCGAGTTCGGTGGAGCGTCCCCAGCAGGAGCGGAATTCGCCATCCTGAAACATGCGGACCTGCATGCGGACGTCGAGGACAAAGCGCGGGAAGCGGCGAGCGTGCGCCCCAGTCGGCGTGGCCGGCTTGGCGGGTTCGAGTTTTTTGCCCGGAGCAGACATAAAGTCAGGGGTCAGTGGCCAGGGGTCAGTGGCCAGCTAAACCGAGATTCTTTTAACTGGCCACAGACCACTGATCGCTGGCCACTTCTTAATTTCCATGTAACAGGTAGCCGGGCTCCAGCGGGAGTTTGCCTGCGACCTTGACGACGGCGACACTGCTGTTGATCGAATAGACATCCACGATGCCAACGGCTCCCGGGATCGACGCCACCTTGTTTACCAGGTCTTCATCGGAGGTGACGATGACGAAAGGAGGATGGCTGGGGTGCGACTGATTGGAGGCAACGATAAGGCCGTCGACATCGCTGGCGGACATGCCGTAAACCTTTTCGAGGACAACTTTCATTTCTGGCGCGGACGGCGCGCGCAGGATGAAGGTGACGGATCTGCCGTCGGGCCAGCGGCTGGTTTGAGCCTTGCAAACCTTGACCAGGTCAGCGAGGGAGACGGCGCGCTCGCCATTTGCTTTGTTCGCAACCAAGGCAAGATCCCGCGCCGACGCCAGTGAGGCGCTGATGAGGACAAATGCGAATACAGAACCACGCAGAACGCGTTGCCAGAGCAATCTTCTTCTCCTAAAGACACAGACCTGTAGAGTGATTGTGCGCGAAGGGTGGGCATTGGTTAAAGGTAACTAAGGTCACGAGGCAGGGGGCTGGTGGGAGACCTGCCGGAAACGCGCTGGAAAATATCCTGCCAAGAAAAATGGGCGCGGCTGGAAGCCGCGCCCTTGGTTTAACATCGCCGGGAATAGCCTACTTTTGCCGCTTACGTGCGCGAGCAACCGCAGTGGCCTTCAGCGCCGAGGCGTGGGACTGCGTGTTCGCCAGCTCTGGCGGGTCGGCCGATGCGTTCTGAAGCTGGAAGCTCCCGATGCCGGCCTGCGCACCACTGTCTGCGTCGATAAAGAGGATCGTGGAGCTATTGGCGACATAGAAATCGAGGTTGAGAGTACCAATCAGCGTCCCAGTAGCCGGGTACGAAAGCTCGCCACGTCCCGAGCCTGTGGAATCGAAGCAATACACGCCGCCCTGCCCGAGGGGCAGTTTGAATCCCGTGCTACCTTCGTCGTTTTCGTCAATGATGCCCTGGCTTAGAGTGCCACCCGAGGAGCAGTTCTGTACGGTGCCGGATGTAGCGGTGAATTCTGCGATGTCATCCACCTCACCTTCGGAATTCCCGCCAGCTTCGAAATTCCCGCCGGTGAGATTTAGACCGTAGCCTTGAGCGGAAGCAAACGTCTGGGCGGTCTGGAAGAAGGCCGTGCCGGTGGTAACTCCCGCGTTGTCATCTTCCATTAGCAAAATGCTGCCGTCGGCGGTGGGATAAGCCGCGAACTCGTAGGTGCTGGTGCCGACAGCGTTGTTGTAGAACCCGCCAAGGACAAGCTGATAGCGTCCGCCGCCCGTTGCTGTCAAGCTGCCGGAGACGGTGAGCGAACTGCCGATGCCACCCCCATCGTTTATGTCCTCGTACCCGCTCGCGATCGTGGTTGGGGCCGTGTAGGTCATAAAACCACCCGAGTAGAGAACTGAGGTGTTGGCTTCGTCGAGGCCCGCCATGGTGTAGACAAGCTGCCCGGAGGAGATCGTGGTCTGCTGCGTGAAGGCGTCACCCTCAATGGCCTCAACCCCATCGACTTCGATGAGTTTCATGTGCGTGGCGTCGATCGGCCAGACGTCAAAAGAAAGCGTGCCATATGGAGTGCCTGTTGCGGTGAGCGACGCCGATCCCGCGGCGCCCGCTGCTCCGAGAGTGAGGGAGCCAGTGAGTGGCAAATTGGTAGTGGGATTACCCGCGTCGTTGAAGTCCTGGAGGCCGGTGGAGATGGTGGTTGACCCACCGAGGGAGAAGTTGCCCGCCGTCCCGAACGGATTGGAATTTTGGTCCCAGCCGGAGAGGCTGAAGGAGTAGCTCGTAAGGGCACTCTGGGTCAACGTGCTGTCCTGCAGGTCAATCGTTCCGCTGCCGGTACCGTTGGTGTCGAAGCGCGTGATCAGCCCGTGCGAGGGTGTCATTAGAACAAAATCGAGCCCGAATTCTACGTTCGTGCCGTTGGGGGAAATACGAATAGTGCCGCTGCCGCGTCCGTCGGGGGTAATGCTATAGGAGCCGCCGGTAAGGGTTTGGGCAGTGAGCACCGGGGAGGATAGATTCAATACCGCCGCCAGGTCTGGATCGACGACGTCGATGGTGCCCGTTAAGGCTCCGCTAGACGCCGTGAGCGCGCCCACGACGGAAAAATAGCTCGGGCCAACGTTGAGATTGGCAGCACTGATATCGGTACCGGAGAAGGAAAAAACATAGGTGCCGCTGAGGCTGCTCGTGGTGAAACCTCCGGTTGGGGGCGGAATGATCTTGGGGCCACTGCTGCCGCAGGCGACCAGAAGTGAGATTGTGGAGAGCGCGAGAAACAAGACGAGGGCGTTGCGGACTGACATAAACTTCCTCCCTGGGAGCGAATCGATCGTGGAGCTGGGCACCTTGTGGTTTGAGGTTAGCACAGGTGAATTCAGTTGCATCAAACCCGAACCAGAGAAATAAGTAGCGCGCGGGCAGAAAAAATCCGCGGAAGTGCAAGATATTACGTATCTTTACATTCCTTGTCTTTTGCAGTCCTTGGATCATTGCTGGTTGCGGGGGCAGGGCGTTTCGGCATCCAACTTGGGACGGAGGGATTTCGCGGCAGCGGGAGCGACAATTCCGATAACATGGTGCAGAAAGCCGGGTCGCGATGGACACGCGATGTTCAGAAGAACGGCAGCACGGAAGCAGAAGCTCCTTGCAAGGCCGACGATGACGCCAGCGGGCAGGGGTCCTTCGCTCCGCTCCGGATGACAAAGATGGCTAGGGTTCTTGCGATGGCAAAGATGGCTAAATTCGCGCTCGTGATGGCGCTGGGGGCAGTGGCGCTGGGGCAGGCGGCTGCGCCGGGCCAGGATACTCCCAGCCCAGATACTCCCAGCCAGGGCAATGGACTGTTGATTGAACCGGAGAAGTTGCCGGATACGTATCCGCAGGAAGCTTACGCGGTGGAGCTTTATGGGAATGGAAATTACGTGCCGGTGCTGCAGTGGCGCGTGGAGAGTGGTGCGTTGCCGCCCGGGATCAAGCTGGAGGAAAACGGCGAGCTGCGGGGAGCGGCAGAGCGGGCGGGCGAATTTGAGTTTGTGGTGGGGGTGCGGGATAGCGGCAAACCGCAGCAGGCAGTGCAGAAGGTGTTCGTGATTAAAGTTGTGGAGGCCATCAAGGTGGATTGGAAGGTTCCGGCGCACGTCACCGCGAACCGGATCGATGGCAGCGTGGCGGTTTCGAACACGACACGAGACGATATGGACTTGACCTTCGATGTGAAGGCGGTCGCGGAGAACGGGCGGGCAACCGAGATCGGGTATCAGCATTTTCCGTTGAAGAGAGGAACGGTTGGGATGACGCTGCCGTTTGGCGAGACGCTGCCGCACGGCGCCTACGTCATCTACGTCAATGTGGTGGGCGAGGTGGCGAAACGGAATGCGATTTACCGGCAGCGCATGCAGACACCCGGGCCGCTGCAAGTGGTTGTGGGGCCTTAGGGCAGTGGCCAGTGGTCAGTGGCCAGTGGCCAGGTTTCAGTTTTCGGCTTGCGGATTTATCGGGCGGTACCGTGGTCACGTTGACTTGGGTTTGAGGTTTCTGGAAAAATAGGCGCGGGTTAGATCCCGAGTTTTTTGCTGCAGCGTGAAGTTGCGAAGTGATTTTATGGAACTGCTGCTCAATCTGGCGTGGGTGTTGCTGGTGCTGCCAGCTTACTGGCTGTGGCGGCGGGACGCGGGATTGCGGGCGGGGCGTTCGGTAACTTCACTGCAGTGTCTGCTGGCTCTGGGATGCGTGCTGGTTCTGCTGTTTCCCGTGATCTCGGCATCGGACGATTTGCACGCGATGAAGGCCGAGATGGAAGATTCCTCCATCAGCAAGCGCACGGTTCGGCAGGCTGGAAGCGACCGGAATTCAGGCTCGGTCCACCGGTTGCAAGGAGCTCCGGCTGTGGTGACGAGTGCGGTGAGGCTGGTTCCTCCGGAAGTCAGGCCGCTTGACGTTTCCTCCGCATGCGTATCGCCGGCGGCGAGGCCTTGCGTTTTCCACGGCGGCCGAGCGCCTCCGTTTTCCCTCCTTGGTTAGTTCGCCGAATCATTCTGGTTGCGTCGTTGTGTATCGCTGATGGGTTGAAGCAATAAATCCGCGGCGATTGCCCTCGTCTTTTTAGGAAATCCTTATGAGGGGACCCGGATACTAGAGAAATTCTGAGTCGCCGCGGCGATTGTGCCGGAAAGACCAGCAAGCTGCGTCTCTCCGGAGAGTTCGGAGAACTCCGAACGAGTTGGGACGGAGTAGTTGATGCTTAGAACATTCTTGTGCGTTTTGTCTTTTCGCGTTTTGGTGGTGGCAACGTTGAGTGTGAGATTGGCCTGGGCGCAGGCGGCGCCAGCGTCCCCACCTCAGGCGTTGCCTTCCCAGGTTTGGACCTGGGAGCAGGTGAAAGACCGGCTGGAGTTGAATAATCCCACGCTGTTGGCCGGGAAGCTGAACATCAGTGAACTGCAGGCGCAAGAGATCACGGCGCATCTGAGGCCGAATCCGCAGTTGACGCTGCTGGCGGATCAGATCGATCCGTTTCCAGGAGGGCCGGCGCATGGGCCGTTTGCCTACTGGCTGCCTTCGGCAACTGTGACTTATCTGCACGAGCGGGCGCGCAAGCGGGAACTGCGCACCGAGACGGCGAAAGAGGCGACGGCGATTGGAGTGTCGCAGCAACAGGACCTGGAAAGGAATCTGCTGTTCAATTTGCGGGGAGCGTTTGTGGGGACGCTGCAGGCCAAGGCGGTGCTGCAGTTTGCGAAAGAGAATCTGGAATATTACGACCACGTGCTGCAGATCAGCCGTGACCGGTTTCAGGCTGGAGATATTGCGCAGATTGATCTGGACCGGTTGGAGTTGCAGCGGGTGCAGTATGAGTCTGATCTGCAGACGGCGGACGTGAATTTGCGGACGGCGAAAATCCAGTTGCTGACGTTGTTGAATGATCGCACGCCGGTCGAACAGTTTGATGTAGAGGGCGTGTTCGATTTCAGCGATCAGATTGAGGCGCTCGATGCTTACCGGCAGATAGCGCTGGATACGCGTCCGGATTTGAAGGCGGCGGTGCAAACGGTGGAGATGGCGCAGACGAGCTACAAGCTGGCGGAAGCGAACGGATCGACGGATCCGACGTTCAGCTTCGATGTGGCGCGGAATCCGCCGATTGACGCTTACATTGGCTTCGACGTGAATTTTCCCCTGCGGATTTTTGACCGGAACCAGGGCGAGAAGCTGCGCACGAAGATCGACATCACGCGCAGTGAAAGGCTGCGCGACGCGGCCAAGGCGCAGGTGTTCAGCGACGTGGATTCCGCTTACGCCACTTTGAACAGCAACGTGATTCTGCTGCGGCCTTACAAGGCGAAATACCTGGCACAGGCGGTGCGGGTGCGCGACACGATTTTCTTTTCCTACCAGCATGGCGGAGCGTCACTGCTGGATTTTCTGAATGCCGAGAGCGATTACCGCGCGGTGCAGTTGAATTATGTGAATCTGTTGGGATCGTACTTGATGGCCGCGGCGCAGCTGAATCTCTCCGTAGGTCGTGAGGTGTTGCAATGAAGGTGGAATTCTCCTGGAAGAAAAGTCTGGTGGCGGGGGGTGTCGTCCCCTTCGGTGCGCTGCGCTTGCTCAGGGCAGGCTCTGAAGGGACTCGCTCCTCTGGCTGGGTTTCCCCGGACTTACGTCGGGGGCTAATGAATTTCCCTTCGGCTTCGCTTAGGGCAGGCTCCGCTTCGCGACTTGCGGTGCTGTCCAGCGCCGCGCGGTTGGCGGGGTTGGCCTTGTGTATGGCTCTGGCCGTCATGCTGGCCGGCTGCAATGACAACAAGGGAGACGCGAAGGCCGAGGCTCCTCCTACGGCGACCGTTGTGCCTGATCTGGATTCCAACAATTTCAAAGTGGACCATCCGGAGCAATTTCCGCTGGTGACGGCGGTTGAACATAAGGCCGCGCCACAGTTGAATGTCACCGGCGTGGTGCAACCCGATATCAACCGCGCGGTGCCGGTGATCTCGCTGGCTTCGGGGCGGGTGGTCGAGATCAAGGCCAGGCTGGGCGACACGGTGGAGAAAGGCCAGATATTGCTCAAGGTCCGCAGCAACGATGTGTCAGGAGCTTACGACACTTATTTGAAAGCCGCTAACGATGAGCGCCTGGCCCGTTTGCAATTTGAGCGGGCGCAGATTCTCTACGACAAGGGCGCGATCGCCAAGAGCGCACTGGAACAAGCCGACGATACCGAAGGCGATGCAAAGGCCGACCTGAATGCCGCGACCGAACAGTTGAAACTACTGGGCATCGACAAGGACCATCCTTCTGGGATTGTCGACATCACCGCTCCCATCGCGGGCGTGATTACCGACCAGCAAGTAACCAATGCGGCGGGCGTGCAAGGGCTGTCCGGACCGAATCCCTTTACAATTTCTGATCTTTCTTATGTCTGGATCATTTGTGACGTTTTCGAGAATGACCTTGATGCGGTGCGCGTAGGTGAGTCCGCGGATATCCGGTTGAATGCTTATCCCGGCAAGGTTTTGAAGGGGCGGATCGATAACATCCTGCCAGTTCTCGATCCCGGCATTCGTACCGCGAAAGTTCGGCTGGAAGTGCAGAATCCGGGACTGATGCGCGTCGGCATGTTCGCGACTGCGACCTTCTATGGAGGAACGCCGGAGATGCATGTCGCGGTTCCCGCCGCTGCCATTTTGCATTTGCATGACCGCGAGTGGGTTTATACGCCGATCAAGGCCGGGCATTTCAAGCGGATGGAAATAGTGACGGGGGCAATACTTCCCGGGAACCTGCAGGAAGTGGTTTCAGGGATCAAGCCGGGAGATCAGGTGGTGTCAAACGCTTTGGCGCTGCAGAACACGGTGGAGCAATAGATGATTCGCCGCGTCGTCGATTTCGCTCTGAACAACCGGTTCATGGTTCTGGCGCTGGCGTTGATTCTGTTTGCCGGGGGAATCGTTTCGTTCAAGCGGCTGCCGATTGAGGCTTATCCTGACGTTGCGGATAACTATGTTGAAGTGATTACGCAGTGGCCGGGGATTTCTGCGGAACAGATCGAACAGCAAGTCACGATTCCGCTCGAAGTGGTCATGAACGGGATCCCGCATGTGGTGCACCTGCGTTCCTTCTCGCTGTTTGGACTCTCTGACCTGAAGCTGATTTTCGATGACGAGTCGGACAACGACTGGAACCGGGAGCGAGTGCTGGAGCGACTGAGCGAGGTCACGCTGCCGCCGAATGTGGTGCCGCAGATGGGTACGGACTGGAGCCCGGTCGGCCAGATTTATTTCTTCACGCTGCACAGCACGAATCCCGCCTATGACCCGATGGAACTGAAGTCTCTGGAAGACTGGGTGGTTGAGAAAAACTTCAAGGCGGTGCCGGATATTGTCGACGTTTCGAGCTTCGGCGGCCCAACGCGCGAATACCAGGTTCGCGTCGATCCCAACAAGCTGGTGGCTTACGGCCTGAGCTTGGCCCAGGTCGAACAGCAACTCACCAACAACAACATGAACGCGGGCGGCAGCTTCATTCAGGAAGGGCTGCAGCAGATTAACGTGCGTTCCGTGGGACTGGTCGACCGGGTGCACGACATTCAACAGACGGTCATCCTGACCAAGAGCGGCACGCCCATCCGGGTGAAGGATATTGCGGTGGTTGAGCAAGGTCCGAAGATCCGACTGGGGCAGTTCGCCAAGGCCATTCACCGCGACGACGGAAAGATCGTTGATAACGACGATGTGGTTTCGGGCATCGTACTGTTGCGGAAAGGCGCGGCGGCGGATACGGCGCTGCAGGGAATCCACAAGAAAGTGGAGGAACTGAACAGTCACATTTTGCCGCCGGGGGTGAAGGTCGTTCCCTTCATCGATCGCAGCACCCTGGTGCACTTCACCAGCCACACTGTGCTGCACAACCTGACGGAAGGAATGATCCTGGTATCGATCATTCTGTTTCTGTTTCTCGGCAATATCCGGGGCGCGTTGATTGTTGCGGCGACGATTCCATTCTCGCTGTTGTTCGCGTCGATCTGCCTGGATTTGAGACACATTCCGGCAAACCTTTTGTCTCTGGGCGCGCTCGATTTTGGCATGGTGGTCGACGGCGCGGTGGTGATGATCGAAAACATTGTGCGCCATTTAGGCTACAAGAACGACGATACGAAAACTCCCAACGAAAAAATAAGCGAAGCCTCGCACGAAGTGCAGCGGCCGGTGTTCTATGCGATTGCCATCATTATTACCGCCTACTTGCCGATCTTCACACTGCAACGCGTCGAAGGTCGGCTGTTTCATCCCATGGCCTGGACGGTGGCGTTTGCGCTGCTTGGCGCTTTGCTGTTTTCGATTGTGATTGCACCGGTGCTGGCGAGTTTCGCGTTCGCGAAGGGAGCGAAGGAATGGCATAACCCGGTCATGGTGTTCGTGATCGACCGCTACCGCGTGGCGGTGCGGTGGGCAATTCGCCATCGCGCGGTTACGGTCGGGGTGGTCTTGTTCATGGTGGGCGTGGGGACTTATCTTGCCTTCGGCGGTGCAATAGGCTCTGAATTTCTGCCCCACCTGGATGAAGGCGCGCTCTGGGTGCGAGGCACGCTGGCTCCGAGCGCTGGGCCAGACGAAGGCATCCGGGTATCGAATCAGGCGCGGATCATTCTTTGTTCTTTTCCCGAGGTTCCGCAATGCACGAGTCAGACGGGGCGGCCGGACGACGGCACGGACACGACCAGCTTTTTCAATACCGAGTACTTCGTCGATCTGAAACCGAAAGAAGAATGGCGGCCGGTTTTTCACGAGAACAAAGACGAATTGATTGCCGCCATGAGTCGCGAACTGAATGACAAGATTCCAGGCGTGGTTTGGGGTTTCTCTCAGCCCATCGAAGACAACATGGAGGAGGCAGTCAGTGGAGTAAAAGGCGAGTTAGCCATCAAGGTCTACGGCGATAACTTGAAGACGCTGGAAGAAAAAAGCGCCGAGATCGCCGGCATTATGGGGACGGTTAAGGGAGTCGAGGACCTGGGCGTCTTTCATGTGCTGGGCCAGCCCAACCTGAACGTAACAGTAGACCGCGATGCGGCGGCGCGTTACCAGATCAACGTCGCCGACGTGCAGGATGCGGTGCAGACCGCGGTGGGTGGGAACGCGCTGACCCAGGTTCTCAAGGACGAGGCGCGATACGATCTGACCCTGCGCTATCTGCCGCAATACCGGAATACGCAGCAAGCGATCGAGAACATCCGTCTGCTATCGCCCTCTGGAGAACGGGTGTCGCTGGCTCAGTTGTGCAAGATTAGCGAAGCCGATGGCGGCTCGGAAATCTACCGGGAAGGCAATCAGCGTTACGTTGCTATCAAGTACAGTGTCCGGGGACGCGATCTGGGCGGCGCGGTAGAAGAGGCGATGAAGAAAGTGAACGACCAAGTGAAGCTGCCGTCGGGATATCACATCGATTGGGCGGGAGAATATGCGAGCCAGAAGCGGGCCAACGCGCGGCTGCTCATCGTGCTTCCGATCACAATCCTTATCATATTCATCTTGCTTTACACGATGTTCCAGTCTTTCAAGTGGGCCGTGCTGATTATGGCGAACATTGCCATCGCGCCGATTGGCGGGTTGCTGGCTCTCCTGATTACCGGTACGAATTTCAGTGTCTCCTCCGGCGTAGGCTTCCTGGCGTTGTTCGGGGTGTGCGTGCAAACCGGAGTCATCATGCTGGAATACATCAACCAGCTTCGTGCCCGGCGCTTCACCATTGAGGACGCTGCCGTGGAGGGTGCCGTGCTGAGGTTGCGGCCGATCATGATGACGATGTTAGTAGCGACTCTGGGATTGTTGCCAGCCGCGCTTTCGCACGCCATTGGTTCCGATTCTCAGCGCCCATTCGCAATCGTCATTGTCGGAGGTCTTATCGCTGCTCTCATCATGAGCATCTTCCTGTTGCCCACCCTCTATGTGTGGGTAGCCGGCGAGCGCGATGTGCTTCCCCGGGCCGAAGAGGGATTCGAGGTGGGCGAGCATGTGGATTAGGCTGCGAGTTGTGTATCCTGAATGCATAGACCTGCCGACCGGAACCAATCCATGGCTGAAGAGTCCAACACGCCGCTGGAAGAAATCCTGGCCCGCCAACAGCTCGACCTCGGCCGGCTTAAGGACGCGCTCGGCCTGCTGGGCGTCAGCGCGTGTGCATGGTGTAAGAAGTTTCATCGCCGATCGGATTCCGGTGCGCTCTTCGACGCCGGCGAACTGATTTGCTACGGCTGCGTTCCCGAATGGTGGCCGCAACGTTCGGCGCAACTGAACACAAAGGACCGAGAAAGCCTCGAAGGCAAGCTGGTGTTCTGGCTGCGCGACTACCATCATGCCGAATTGTTCAAGGATCCTGGCAAACTTCCGGAGCCTTCCTTGCAGGAGCTGCACATTGTGGCGAACTGCCTGGAATGCCGAGGGACAGGCAAGCTGCTAGGGGATGAGCGCTGCCGCTATTGCGAGGGGCGCGGGACGGTGTGGGTGATCGTCTCGCGGAAGAACTGAGAACTGCTTCAAAAAAATTAAGAGTTCCGAGGTGGTGTTTGGTCCATTCGTCTCAGCCAGTAGCTCGCTTTTAGACCCTTGCTTGACCTGCTGTCGCTGCTTCCCTTGCGGGCCGCTGCGCGCGATCTTCGCTTGGGCTCCGGGCTCACCGCCAACCGGACAAACCTACCTAACGCCTCGGAACTCTGTCTTGCCTTTAACTGGGTTTCCCGTTCTTCTCGACCAGCGCTTTGCTATAGACCCTTGCTTGCCTTCCCGCTACGTTTTGCAACGTTGAGGGTGACATCGCTTGAGCCCCGGACGCCGCACCAACCGGAAAAACTTAAGAAACTGTCAAAGAACGATTTCCTTTGTACTCTTTCTAATTTTGGAGTCAATCGAAAGTGTGCGGCTTTATCTCTCGCGTTTTCAATCGAGTGCAAGCCGTCCACAGGCCATTGACCGGATTTTGTGCAACCGGTTGCGGCGGTTTCGTGCAAAGGCCAAGGCGGACGCGATTTTTGCGATTCCCGAATGGAGGCTGGCGGGAATTGGGAGTTTTCGAGGGGTTCCCGCAGTTGTGAAAATCGGGCGAAAGCCTTGCTGGGCGGGTTGTCTGGTAAGTCTGGCATCCCAGAAAAAGGGGGAGTTCCAAGGGTTAAACCGGGCGTGTTTGGCTGAATACTAAGGTTTAAGGCTTAATTCCTTGACAAGACGGGTAAGTCTGCTAAAGTTCGAGAAAAGCGGCTAATCTACGATTAGCCCCACAGGTGCCCTGTCTATGAAGAACGTTTACGAGGTTTTGCGGCAGAAAGAAATGGAGTTGACCCGGCTGGAGAAAGAAGTGGAAGCGCTGCGGCTGGTGGCTCCGTTGCTGTCCGAAGGCATGGAAATGAACTCCGACGCGGCGAAGGCAGTGCTGCCTACGGCCGTGAACGGACCGCAGCAACCGATTCGCATCCCGGCGCCTCCCGTGGTTGCGGCGGCGCAGCCGGTGCGCGCTGCCGGCTGGGACGATACCGCCAAGCGCTGGCCGTAAATCGGGTGTCTGCGTCGGGCCTATTTTTGTCGGCTCCGGCTTTTGAGTTCGCGCTCCCTGCCAGCCTGGGACCACGTCCCAGGCTGTCGTGTTTCTAGCGCTAGCGGCTGAGCTGAAATCTCTGGCGTCATGCTGAGCGTAGGCTGCTTTTTTAGGCGGAGCGAAGGATCTCCTGCAGCGCTGCCAGCAGGCGGTCTACTTCTTCCACAGTGTTGTAATGGACGAGCCCGATGCGCAGGAACCCTCCGGATTTTTCCACGTCGAGTCGCTCGGTCAGGTTCAGGGCGTAATAATTTCCATCCCAGGTGAAGAAGCCGCGGTCGCCTAGTTTGGTGGCGAGGGCCAACGGAGTTTGCTCCGCGGTTTGATGGATTACACGCACCGCGAGCGTAGGGCAGCGCCAGGCGAAGCAGGACGGATCAGTAATTCCGTAGATCTTCAGCTGTGGAGTTTCGGCAAGCCCGGCGATCAGTCGATTCATCAGCGCGTGTTCATGGCGATGGATCGATTCAAAAGCAGCGACGATGGCCGTGCGGCGAGTGGCGGATTCAGGACTTGCGCGGCGGCCGAGATCGGCGATGTACTCGACGCAGGCCGCGATGCCGGCG
>DATHOK010000145.1:0-5005 GCA_035484995.1 Verrucomicrobiia bacterium
TGGACGGACATCAAGATCCTGCTGCGCACGCCTGGGGCTGTTGTGCTCGGCGAAGGCGCGCACTAAATAAGGTTCCCCCTCCCGGTCCTCCTCAAGTATCGCTCCGAAATTCGCAATCCGTTGTTCGATCCGGAGTTAATGGTGCCAAATATGGTCACAAGTCTCGCCAGACCTCGAAACGCAAACGCAAAGCTTGGGAATGGGAGTGAAGCTATGGTGAAGTTTGGGGTTGTAGGGTATGGGTACTGGGGGCCGAACGTAGTTCGGAACCTGGACCGCCTGGACGAAGCCGAAGTCGTTGCAGTATGCGACAAGAGCGCGGCCGCACGGAAAAAGGTGGCGAAAGCCTATCCTGACGTCCTGGTGACAGACGATGCGGCAGAGCTGATGTCCTCCCCCGAAATCGACGCCATCGCAGTCGTGACCCCGGTCTGGACGCACCATGAACTAGCCAAAACGGCCCTCCAGCACGGCAAACACATTTTCGTAGAGAAGCCGTTCACCAGCAACGCCGCCCAGGCGCAGGAACTGATTGAACTGGCCGCGCGAAAAAACCTGAAGATAATGGTGGACCACACCTTCCTGTTCACCGGCGCGGTCACCAAAATTAAGCAGCTTTTACAGGACGGAGCCCTCGGCAAACTGTATTACTACGATTCCACACGCGTGAATCTTGGGCTGTTTCAGCACGATGTGAATGTGGTTTGGGATCTTGCTCCACACGACCTCTCAATCATTGACCATTTGATCCAGAAGACGCCCGAAGCCATTTCCGCCACCGGCCAGACGCACCTCAACGGACACGAAGACGTAGCCTTCCTCACGCTTTATTTCCCTGACAAAGTCATCGCTCACATCAACGTGAACTGGCTTTCGCCGGTAAAAGTTCGCACCACCCTGATCGGCGGGGAAAAGAAAATGCTGGTGTGGAACGATCTTGAGGCCGACGAGAAGATCAAGATTTATGACAAGGGTGTCAACGTCACCAGTCGCGAAGGACTTTATGACTTGCTGGTTCACTACCGCTCAGGCGACATGTGGGCCCCGCAAGTCGAACAAGTCGAAGCGCTGACCCGTGAATTGTCCTACTTTGTCGACTGCATTGCCAAAGATAAAACCCCGATCAACGACGGCGAAGCCGGGCTTCGCGTGGTCAGAATGCTCGAAGCAGCCAACCAGTCGATCAGCAAGCGGGGAGAGTTGGTTTACCTCTGATTCCTCTCGATTCGTTTCCTCCGGATTGCTCAACTTTCCTGTCCTGTCCAAAAACAAATCCATGAACCCCACTGTCCTTATAGCTACGACGTCTTGCTGGTACCCGACGGCCCGTCTCGCGATAGCCCTGGCCAGCGCCGGATGCGAGGTTGAGATGGTGTGTCCCAAGTCTCATCCCGCGCGCAAGACAAAAGCCGTTCGTCGAATTCACGTTTACCGCGGGTTGGCGCCGCTGGCTTCATTTGCTCGAGCCATCGCGAGCACGCAGCCCGATTTCATTGTTTCCGGCGATGACCTTGCTACGCAGCACCTGCACCGTCTCTACGCCCGTGAAAAGCGTAACGGGCGCGCGGAATCTACGACGTGTGCATTGATCGAGCGCTCGCTCGGCGCACCGGAAAGTTTTCCGGTCGTAAATGCCAGAGCCGTTTTTATGGATCTGGCGCACCGGGAGGGTCTGCGAGTTCCTCCGACCCGAGTGATCCGAAACATCCATGACCTCAGAACCTGGGTTTCTCGCACAGGCCTTCCCATCGTCCTTAAAGCAGATGGCAGCTCAGGCGGTGATGGCGTAAGAATCGCGCACACGCTTGTTGAGGCAGAACGCTTCTTTAAGGAACTGCAAGCTCCTCCGCTGCTAGCGAGGGCCGCAAAGCGGGCACTGGTCGACCAGGACAAGACTTTGGTGTGGCCGTCGCTGCTGCGTCGCCGGCCCGTCGTGAACGCCCAGGCATTTGTGGCCGGACGCGAAGGCACGAGCGCCGTTGTCTGCTGGAAGGGGGCCGTCCTCGCTAGCCTTCATTTTGAGGTGGTCAACAAGGCAAGTTCGAGAGGGCACGCCACGGTGGTGCGCTCGATCGAGAACGCGGAAATGTCGGCTGCCGCTGAAAAGATGGCTCGCCGCCTCAATCTTTCCGGACTTTACGGTTTCGATTTCATGCTCGAAAAAGAAACTGGAAATGCGTACCTCGTCGAAATCAATCCGCGATCGACTCAAGTCGGGCATTTGAGCTTGGGACCAGGACGGGACATCCCCGCAGCCCTCTACGCGGCGTTGTCCGGCAAAGCAGTGAAGGCAACTCCGAGAATTACCGAGAAAGACACGATCGCAATGTTCCCGCAAGAATGGATCAGGGATGCGGAAAGCCCATTTCTGCGATTGGCCTATCACGATATTCCTATGGAAGAACCAGAGCTAATTCGCGATTGCGTCAGAAATTATCAGAAACAGAGCGCGTGGTATTCCAAATCTGTTCGGAAACCGGTTTCGTCGGCGCCCCGATCCTCCCAGCCCATGGCCGCTCAAGCGAACGGTCGCGGGGCAGGGCTCGGTTGGGGGCGAAAGTAAATCTACATATGAGTAACCGACTTTCAAATGCCTTGAAGAAGCCGCTTCGCATCATGAAGTTTGGTGGGACATCGGTGGGCAACGCGTCCGCGATCCAGAAAGTGGTTGAGATCATTCGCGGAGCTTCGCGCGGCGGTGATCTCGTCGTGGTCGTCTCTGCGATGAGTGGCGTGACCAACCGGCTGATCGACGCTGGCGTGCAGTCCGCAGTCGGAAATCGCCTTTCCGTAGCGACGATCTTCCATGAGTTGCGCGGGCGGCACGAGGCGGTTGTCGACGCACTCATCCATTCCACCTCGGAGCGAAATCGCATCGGACGCGAGATGAATCGACTATTTCAGGAAGGTGAAGAGCTTTGCCAGCGCACAATCAGCATGGGCGAATTGACGCCGTCGACGCGCGATTCGATTTCAAGTCTTGGTGAGCGTTTATCCGCTCCTATCGTCGCAGCTGTGTTAGAGGAGAACGGGGTGGCGAGCGAGGCTATTGAGGCCACGGAGCTCATCCAAACCGACTCCTGCCACGGCGCCGCCGACCCAGACATGGATCTGACCCGGGAACTCTGCCAGGAGCGCTTGCGTCCACTCGTGCGGAAGGGAGTCGTTCCCGTCGTGACCGGCTTTATTGGCGCGACCGCGAAGGGCGTGCTCACCACTCTTGGCCGAGGCGGATCGGATTATTCTGCGACGATTTTGGGCGCGGCTCTCGACGCCGATGAAGCGATTATCTGGACCGACGTGGACGGCCTGATGACCGCCGATCCGCGGCTGGTGCCCGGTGCGTCCACGATCGCTGAGATCTCCTATCGGGAAGCAGAGGAGATGGCACGCCTTGGTGCCAAAGTGCTCCATCCGAAAACTCTTATCGCATTGACTCAAAGCGGGATTCCACTCTGGATCCGCAACACATTTGCGCCGGAACTGGCGGGAACGAAAATCACACCTGCCGGGTCCCCGAAAGTGCTGCCCAGGACAACCGCTGGCACGAACTCTGCAGCCTGGTACAGCGAGGCGCAACAACCCCGCGTTGATGCAGATTAGGCAAATTCACCCATGAATTCTTACCAATGCATCGCTCCAGACGTGAAGCTGGGGCAAAACGTAAAACTCTCCAAATTCATCAACCTCTACGGTTGCGAAATTGGCGACGAATCAAAGATCGGCGCCTTCGTCGAAATCCAAAAGAACGCGAGCGTTGGCAAGCGCTGCAAGATTTCAAGCCACACGTTTATCTGTGAAGGCGTAACGATTGAAGACAACGTCTTCATCGGCCACGGCGTGATGTTCATCAATGACAGTTATCCAAGAGCCACTGCGGCCGACGGCAATCTGCAAACCGAAGCCGACTGGAAGGTCGAGCGCACCGTAGTCAAAAAGGGAGCCTCGATCGGCTCTGGAGCCACGATTCTCTCGAACGTCAGCATCGGTGAAAACGCGATTGTGGGAGCTGGCAGCGTCGTCACCAAAGACGTATCAGCCGGCAGCATCGTAGTTGGAAATCCAGCAAAAGTCCTGCGTCATATCGACAAAATTACGGAGGTTTCAAAGTGAGTGGTTCTCATAGCACGAACTCCAGCACAGCCAACAGCATTCCTTTTCTTGATCTGGTTACTCCCCACGTGGAACTCGAGCAGGAGTTGACCGAGGTTTTCCGCAAAGCCCTAAAGACGGCGGGTTTCATCGGCGGTCCCATGGTTGAAGAATTTGAGAAAGCCTTCGCGGCTTTCTGCGACACCAGCTATTCCGTCGCGATCAGCAGCGGCACCGACGCTCTGCGCTTCGCCCTCATGGCCAGCGGAGTGAAGCCCGGCGACGTCGTGGTCACCGTGCCGCACACCTTCATCGCCACCACGGAAGCGATTTCGCAGGCCGGCGCGTTGCCCGAGTTCGTAGACATCGATGAACAGACCTACAACATGGACCCGGCAAAACTCAAAGAGTATCTGAAGAAACAATGCACGGTCGACGAAGCCGGCAAACTGATAAGCCGCCGCAGCGGCCGTCCGGTCACCGCTGTGGTTCCGGTCCATCTGTACGGGCAGATGGCCGACATGGATCCCATTCTCGAGCTGGCTGAGCGCTATCGATTAGTCGTTATTGAAGACGCGTGCCAGGCGCACGGCGCCGAATATTTCTCACGAAAGCATAACCGCTGGATGAAGGCCGGATCGATGGGACGAGCCGCCGCATTCAGCTTTTATCCTGGGAAAAATCTGGGCGCATGCGGCGAAGCGGGCGCTGCCACAACAAATGACGCGACCATCGCAAAGACCATGAAGATGCTCCGGGATCACGGGCAGGCCACAAAGTACTATCACGACGTTGAGGGCTACAACGGCCGCCTCGACTCGATTCAGGCCGGTCTTCTGCATGTGAAGTTAGCCCATTTGGCAAAGTGGAATGTGCAGCGCCGTGAACGCGCAACGGAATACAAGCGCTTGCT
>DATHOK010000146.1:0-13564 GCA_035484995.1 Verrucomicrobiia bacterium
GCAGCGGAGTCGGCAAACGGATCAGGCCTCACACTGGCTCTCGTTCAGAGCTCTCCGCTGCACGTTAAGGCTTGCTTGCCCACCTGTGGGCTTTTTCCTTGCTGACGCCGTCTCCGGTTGAGAGCTCCACTGCAACCCGCCGCCTGTGGTTGACGCATCTCAATTGACGCGCTTATCATTTTTGTTTGGCCCGAACCCCGCGTACGGCTTCGGGGAGCCGGCGCAGAATTATAGAAGTGAACTTATGGATAAGAAGAAATTAGAAGCATTCAAGAAGCGGCTGGAGACGCGGCAGCAGGATTTGCGTCGCACGGTGTCGCGCACGCAGGCCGACGGCCGCTCCGCCGACGAAGACACGGCGCAGGATATTGCCGACCGCGCCGCCAGTTCCTACACCAAAGAATTTCTGTTCAGCCAGAGCAACAACGAGCGGCAACTGCTGCAGATGGTCGAGAAGGCGCTGGCGCGGATTCGCGAAGGCAGCTTTGGCGAGTGCATCCACTGCGGGAAAGAGATCAACGCCAAGCGACTGGAAGCGGTGCCATGGACGCGGCACTGCATCGAATGCCAGGAGAAATTGGAGCAGGGTTTGCTGGAGGAGGCTCCGCGGTAGCGCAAGCCCTCCGGGGCTGAAGCCCGGATTGATTTGGGACGATTTACGCGGCGCTGAAGCGCCGCTCCTCCACGTCACTGCAGCTTTTGCGGATCCCGCGGAACGGCGGCGCTACCGCGGCTTTGACGGTGCTGTTTTCCGGCTGATAAACTGTTAGTTCGTCCCACCTTAAACAGTAGAGTCATTACAGAGACTCAGGAAATCGACTCCAGAGACTGAGATTGGAAGGTAGTCTTGCGCGCAGAAACCCGCCATCAACTTAAACAGGATGCGTTCAGCCGAGCCACCATTGGAGCCGCCGAAAAGACGGCTCACTGGAGCGTAGAGCACAGGAACACGCTATCAGTCGCTGTGGTCGCCGTCGTGGTGATTGCCGGCGTCGTGGCAGGCGGATGGTATTACCTGAGCGCGCAGGATGAGAAGGCGAGCTTCGATCTGGCGCAGGCGGTGCGGACGCTTGACACGCCGCTGCGTCCTGCCGGAACGCCGGAGCAGCCGGACTTTCCCAGCTTCACCTCGGGGAAAGATCGCTCGGATACGGCCCGGAAACAATTGCAGACGATCGTAGACAAGTATCCGCACACCCGCACCGGGGACATGGCGCGTTATTTGTTGGGAGTGACGGCCGCGACCGCGGGCGACAATGCTGTCGCTGAAAGCAATCTGAAGGCCGTGATTTCGAGCGGCAGCAAAGAGCTGGCGTCGGTAGCGAAGCTTGCGCTGGCCGGGCTCTACGGCAACACCAACCGCACCAAAGATGCCGCGGCTTTGTATCAGGAACTGATCAGCCAGCCCACGATTTCGGTGAGCAAAGTGACGGCACAGTTCCAACTGGCGGAACTTTACCAGTCCAGCAACCAGCCGCTCGACGCCAAGCGTCTCTACGAACAGATCAAGAAAGACAATCCCAGTTCGACGGCGGTGGAGATCGCGACCCAGAAACTGACGGAACTGAAGTAGGGTGTAGACGCGGATTTATGATCTCTGCCTGAAGTCTCATTCCACGCGGTATCGGCCGTCGATGGCACTCCATCGATGGCACTCCATCGATGGCCTCTTTTCCCACGAAAATCTAAAGAGAGCAGCGGTGAAGACGCCCTGCGAAGCCGGCGGGAGCCGACGAGATGCAAGGGATCCTTCGACTGCGGCCGCTCAAGATGACAGATCGGGGTAGTGGTCCTCACCCACTTCCCAGATCGCCTGTTTACTTACTTTCGTAAGGCCAATCCGGACTTTTACGGTGAGTTGCGGCCGGGGCTCAGGGAGAATTGCCGGGAGTGCATTTTCTTCCCTGAGTGAGGGCTCATGAAGGCGTTTCGGTTACGGGATCGATTCTTTGCGGCCTGCTTTCTGACGTGGTTGGTGGTTCCCGCCTTTGGGCAGCAGACAGATTCCGGGCAGAGCCTGGGCGACGTGGCGCGAAAGCTGCGCAAAGACACGACCGACGAAGTGAAGATGACGGACGCGGACACGAAAAGACTGTTCGAGTCCGTGGATCGGATCTTTGCGTTTGCCGCCGAGGACACCGGCATGCCCCAGCACGCGGCTGTAAAGCGAAGGCTGGTGAGCAAGGCCGACGTGGAGAGCTACGCCGCCGGCCAAATGGCCAAAGAAGAATTTACGAAAAGATTTGCCCAGCAAGAGCTCAGCATGAAGAAGCTCGGGTTCCTGCCGCGGGATTTCAATCTGAAAGAATTTCTGGTGAAATCCACCGGTCAGGAAATTGCGGCTTATTACGACGACGAGACGAAGACGATCTCGATGCTGAACTGGGTGCCTCCCGACCGCCAGGAACCGATCCTGGCGCACGAACTGACGCATGCGCTGCAGGATCAGAATTACGATCTGGCGAAGTGGATGAAAGGCGGGAGCAAGGCGGAGAACGGAAGCGCAATGGGCGATAGCGCGATCGCACGCAAGGCCGTGGTCGAGGGTCAGGCGATGGTGGTATATGTGGATTACCTGCTCAAGCCGGCGGGGCGCAGCCTGGAAGACACTCCACAACTCGTCTATCAGATGGAAGAGCCGGCGGTGAAAGCGGTGATCGATTCCCAGCTCATGCACGATGCGCCGATGATTCTGCGCGAAGCCGGAACGTTCGCTTATAACCAAGGCTTGATTTTTGAAGGTGAGCTGCTGCATGCGGGTGGGAAGAAGATGGCGTTTGCCGGGGCGTTCGCCCGTCCGCCGCGGAACTCGCACGAAGTGTTGCAGCCTGAAATTTACATTCTGGGGGAGAAGCTGCCGCCGGTGCGCATCCCCGACCTGCAGGGAGTGCTGGGCAGCCAGTATGAGCTTTACGATTCGGGCGGAATCGGCGAACTGGATGTGCGCGCGCTGTTGAAGCAGTATAGCGGGCGGAGAATTGCGGACGATCTTTCGGCGGCGTGGCAGGGTGGGACGTTTGTGGCTTTCCGGCGGAAAGACACGGCGGCGGAAGTGTCACCTAGCACCGCAGATGTGGCATTGTTCTACGTTTCGCGATGGAAGACGCCGCAGGCGGCCGAGCGCTTTGCGCGCTTCTATACGGAAGCGGTGTCGCAGCGCTATCGCAGCGCGACGGCGGAGGCAGTGCCGGCTTGTTCGGGCGGGAATTGTCCGGTCTCGACGGCGCAAATGACTACGGAGGAAGGCCCGGTAATTGTGGAGCATTGGGACGATAACCGCGTGATCGTCTCGGAAAGCTTCGATACCGCGACGGCAGCCAAGCTGCGCACGGCTCTGCGGGATGAACGAGGCGCAACGCACGCTGAGAGTCTTCCGCAGGAAGAGGTTGGGTTGCGGCTATTTGAGATTCCGGCGTTTGAGGCGTTTGCTAAGGAGATTGGGAACCGGGTAGCAGATGAGATGAATCGGGAGACTGGGCGGTAGGCTAAGAGTTCGAAATCGGGGCTGAGGAAGCCTAGTGTGACGGAGCCGCTGGATCGTGCAAAAGGGTTTGTTCAACAGCAAGCTGGCGGCATGTTGATCGAATAACGTCCTTCGCGGCGTCCGACCCAATGAACTGGAAGCCGTAGCGAAAAGCGTCTCTTTGGCGAACCATCGCAGGAATATTCACCCGGCCGATAGGAACCATGAAGCCCAGTTCCACGATCTCGGATAAGGGAACTTCAATTTTAAGAATGGCCGAGATGCCAGACTCGCTGATATCGACGGTATAGCCCGCCAGCACACCGTGGGTGCGGGTGCTGACACTGATCTCCACCTCAAGTTTGAAGCGGGGTTCGTGACGCGCGGCGACTACCCCAGGCACCGCGCTAGTTGCCGATTCATTCTGAGTTTTCAATATTGGCCTTCTCCACCAAGGGTCGCCAGGCCCAGGTGAGGAACGAGTTGGCGACAGATCCTCGGCCTTTTCCAAATCTGCGAGGGTCTCAATCTCTGATCGGCACGGTTGCTTGAAACTTTAATCGCTTGTGTGCTCGCGCGAGCACCATTCCACTTTTCCTGTTGGTTGAGTAGGATGATTGTCCAGGTTCTAATTGCTTCGGGGAGATCTATGGCCGACTTCACATTGCGGGTTAACGGAAACGAAAAGAAAGTAAGCGTCTCGCCGGAGACTCCGTTGCTCTGGGTGTTACGAGACACATTGGAGCTCACCGGGACGAAATTTGGTTGTGGCGCCGGGCTCTGCGGGGCCTGCACGGTGCACGTGGAGGGGTCGGCGATTCGGTCTTGTTCAACGCCGGTTTCGCAGGTTGCCGGGAAGAGCGTTACGACTATTGAGGGACTCGGAGCGAACGGGCTACACGTTTTGCAGCAGGCGTGGATTGCCGAAGAAGTTCCGCAATGCGGCTACTGCCAGACGGGGCAGATCATGGCGGCGGCGGCGCTGCTGGCGAAGACGCCGAATCCGAGCGATGAGCAGATTACGCAAGCGATGAACGGTAACCTGTGCCGCTGCGGGACGTATGAACGAATTCGCAAGGCGATTCATCGCGCTGCCGGGGCGGGAGGTGCGCGATGAGTCCTTTAAGCCGGCGTGAGTTTGTTGCGGTTGGAGTGGCGGCAGGGGCGGGTCTGGTAGTTGGTTTCTACCTGCCGCATGCGGGACGTTCGGGCAAAGAAATGTTCTCGCCGAACGCTTATCTGCGGATCACGCCGGACAACAAGGTCACCATTGTATGCGCGCGTTCGGAAATGGGGCAGGGCGTGCGCACGGCGTTGCCCATGATTCTTGCGGAGGAACTGGAAGCGGACTGGAACCAGATTGCGATCGAGCAGGCGGGAGCAAGCACGCTCTACGGGGATCAGGGTACGGGCGGCAGCGCCAGCGTGAAGACGACGTGGGATCCGATGCGGAAGGCGGGAGCGGCGGCGCGCGAGATGCTGATTTCGGCGGCGGCGCTGACGTGGGGTGTTCCGCGATCAAGCTGCGCAGCGGAGAACGGTGCCGTTGTGCACGGCGCGTCTAAGCGGCGGCTGACTTACGGAGAACTCGTGGAGAAGGCGGCAACGCTGCCGATTCCGACGGACGTGCCGCTGAAGCAGAACAAGGATTACAAGATTGTTGGACAGCGCCTGGCGCGGGTGGATACGCCGTCGAAGGTAAGGGGCCACGCCGTGTTTGGGATCGACTTCCGCATGCCTGGCATGAAGTATGCGGTGTTGTCGCGGAGTCCCACGATCGGCGGAAAGGTGTTGAGCTTTGAGGATAAGGAGTCGCGAAAGATTGCCGGCGTGAGTTACGTCGGCAAGGTCAGCGACGCGGCTGTGGCGGTGGTCGCCGACAGTGTCTGGGGTGCGATGGAAGGGCGCCGGGTGCTGAACGTCAGTTGGGACGATGGTCCCAACAAAGATTTAAACACTGCGGCGGTGATGGAAGCATTGAAGCAGGCGGCAGCGAAGAAGGGCGCGAGTTTGTATTCAGTGGGCGACGTTTCGAAACTGACCGGTCGGCGAATTTCTGCGGAATATCATCTTCCCTTCATGGCACATGCGCCGATGGAACCGGGAAACTGCACGGCGCATTTTCAGGGAACGTCGTGCGAGTTGTGGGCTCCGACGCAAGTGCCGCAGGATTGCCGCGACCAGGTTGCGAAGGCGCTCGGCTTGGATCCCGACCGGGTGAAGGTGAACGTCACATTGATGGGCGGAGGCTTTGGCCGGCGGCTGGAATACGACTACGCCGTGGAAGCGGCTCTGGTGTCGAAAGCGCTGGTCGATTCGAAGATGGGCGGTCCAGTGAAAGTGATTTGGACTCGAGAAGATGATATGAGGTTCTCGACGTACCGTCCGGCGAGTTTGCACCAGTTGAGCGCGGTGCTCGATGGAGGTGGATGGCCGGTGGCGTTTACCCATCGGATTGTTGCGCCGTCAATCAGCGGGCAGAAGGGACAGCCGGGGCCGAATGGTGTTGACCCTGATCTGCCGGATGAAGCGGCTTTCATCTACGCGCCGCCGAATGTTTTGCTGGAGTATGTGCCCGCGGAGACGCCGGTTCCTCTCGGCTGGATGCGGTCGGTGTATGCGCTGCAGGCGGCCTTCGCGAGCGAAGGCTTCATCGATGAGCTGGCTGCAGCGGCGGGGAAAGATCCGCTAGAGTACCGGCTGCACATGCTGGGGAAAGATCAGAACATTCAATACTTCGACACGACGTGGCGCACGGCGCGAATGCGCGGCGTGCTCCAACTGGCGGCCGACAAGGCTGGATGGAAGCACCCTTTGCCGGCGGGACGCTTTCGCGGGATCGCCTGTTTCGGATGCTTTTCTTCTTACATGGCCGAGGTGGTTGAGATCAGCATGGAGAATAACGTGCCGCGTGTGCATCGCGTGGTGGCGGCGGTGGATTGCGGGCAGGTGGTGAATCCCAGCATTCTGGAACAACAGATTCAAGGCGGGATTGTTTATGGGCTGACGAATGCGCTGCGGGCGAAGATCACCATCGAGAAAGGGCGCGTGGTGCAGGGAAATTTCGATGATTACGTTCCGCTGCGCATGGACGAGACCCCTGTGGTGGAAGTGTTTGCGGTGCAAAACACAGAAGCGCCGAGTGGGATTGGAGAACCCTCGGTGCCGCCGCTCGCGCCGGCTCTGTGTAGCGCGATTTATGCGGCGACGAAGAAGAGAATTCGGGCGCTGCCGATTCTGAGCTAGGGACCGCATGCAACGTTTGCGAATCATCCGCCGCGCCGCACTGCTGGCACTTCTGGGCGGTCTGAATCTCGTGCCGGCTCAGACTGCTGCACCCGGCTCTTCGATCCCGCCAGTTTCTTTATCTACCGTTCCTTCATCCGCCGTTTCTGCATCTCGGTTGTCGCATCTGCGGCGCGGCATCAACGTCAGCGGATGGTTCGCGCAGGTTTATGACAAGCGCGGGTATACCCGGGAACATTTTCAGAGCTGGACTACGACGGAAGACATCACGTTGATTCGAGCAATGGGCTTCGATCACGTGCGGTTAAGCGTTGATCCGCAGCCGATGATGGTGAACCACCGGCCTGAGGAGATTCCGGCGGAGTATCTGGGATATCTTGACGCGGCAGTCAAGATGATCCTGGGTCAAGGGCTGGCCGTCGTGATCGATTTGCATCCGGACAGCGAATTCAAAACACGGCTGGCGAAGGACGACAGCTTTGTGCAGGAGTTCGCCGATTTCTGGAGGACCATGGCGCGGCATTACTCGACATGGGATTCAGAACGGGTATTTTTTGAGATTCTGAACGAACCGGAAATGTCCGACCGCTACCGTTGGTCCGGGGTACAGGGGAAGCTGGCAGCGGCGATCCGCGAAGGCGCACCGCAGCACGCGATGATCGCGGCCGGAGGACGCTGGTCGGACGACGACGATCTGGTCTTCCTCGAACCGCTGCGCGATCCCAACGTGATTTACAACTTCCATTTTTACGAGCCGCACATCTTCACCCACCAGGGAGCGAACTGGAGCTCGTATTCCTGGCATTGGGTGAAAGGACTACATTACCCGTCGTCGCCGGAATCGGCTGCGAAAGTTGCGTCAGGTGTGCCCGATGCCGTGGACCGTTTGGCAATCATCCGCTATGGTGCAGATCACTGGGACGGCGCGCGCATTGATGCTGAGATTACGCAAGTCGCGGAATGGGCGCGGCTGCGCGGAGTTCCGGTGGTATGCAATGAGTTCGGCGTTTACCGGGATTATGCTGATCCGCAAAACCGTGAGGCATGGATTCACGATGTGCGCACGGCGCTGGAGCGGCACGGCATGGGCTGGGCGATGTGGGATTATTCGGGGAGTTTTGGAGTGGTCACAAAGAAGGATGGGCGGAATGTTCAGGATGAAGGCACGCTACGGGCGCTGGGACTGAAGTAGCGCTCGGGGGGAATAGTTATTCTGCCGAATGTGGTGCCATATGTGAAGCGAAGAAGTCACTGCAGAATCATCGCTAAGGACCGGCCGTCGGCATGGGCTGGCCTATGGTCATTTTGAAGATTTTAGTGTTCTTGCCAAACGATTCGAAGCGCAGGTTGCTGAACTCCGCGAAGTGCGTTTGCAAGTCCTCGGGGAGATCGACTCCCCAGCCCGCCTGAAAAACCCAGACTGTGTCTCCGGGCCTGAGGTTGTAGGCTTCTACGACTCGCCGCCAGTTTTTGGGAAAGTCATTCGCCCAGAGCATCCATGCGGTTTTGTAGTCGGTTGAAGCGACTTGATAGCCATCGCAGTGAAATTGTTCGAAGTTGGTGGGAGCAAGGTCGAAGGAAATTGGACGCTCGTGGCACAGATAGTGACCGAGGATAAGGTCGCTCTGGTAATCGGTGAAGATGAGATCGGAGGGATCAACATTTTTTCTTACAAAGTCCATCGCCTCCGCCATGTTGGTGCGGCTTTGATTGACGCGCTCCATCCAGGGCTGGCGCGGTTTGCCGAAGACGAGGCAGGCCGCGATGACGAGGGCTGTGATCGTAAGTCCGCGATCCCATCTGCCCGCTGCCAGACACGCGATGGCCACGCTCACGCCCGCCATCGCCGGGATAATCAGAAACGCTACGTGCCGCGTACCGCCGTAGGGATAAACGTGAGCCAGGCAAGCGCCGCCAATGATCGCAAAGGGCAGGAGCAGAAATAATCCCAGACGGCGGGAGGATTTTAGATCCTCGGGGAAGCCTTTCCCGCGGAGCAGCAGCACGACTCCCAGCACGAACAGAAGTGTCATCGCATCGCCTACTGCGAGCTGCCCGAAGAAATATTGGAAGACTCCGAAGGTATGGCCGATCAAGAACAGCACTGGGTTGTCATGGGCAGAATCGAAAAAAGACCGGCGGAGGTAAGTTTCGCTTATCAAGCCTTGCAGCTCGGTTCTTGAGCCATACGCGTTTAGTTTTGAAAGATGAGTTTTATATAAAAATGCTGCGAGTGCCAATCCACCTAATTGGCTGAGTGCCCAAGCCGCGACCACGCGGACGGACGGGCGTTCTGTGAAGATTCGGAACAGCGCATAAAAACCGAGCGCTGTGGCGAACCAGAACGCCGAGTAGTGAAACAACATGGCGAGGTAAAGGCACAGCGCGAACGCGGCCATCGGCCCCGCAGAATGTTTCGTGAAAGCTTCGTCCAGGAAATACAGCGCGCTGACCAGGAAGGCGAGCAGCAAAGAGTATTGCCGCAGCTCCGATCCAACCAGGACAATTGGCGAAAGCAGTGCGACGAACAGAAGTCCAATGAAGCCGGCGAGGCCGCCCGCGGCCTTGCTAAGCCACTTGTAAAACATCCAACAAAAGATTGCGCCTGCAAGCACCGAAGGCAATCGCAGCCAGAGTTCCGAGGTGCCGAGAATGCGCCAGTAATAGAGCAAGACGATCAGGAGCGGAGGATGGGCGGCAGTAAGGCTTTCTTTGTAGGCAAGGGCCAGCGAGACCTGGTTCGCTAGGCGAAAGTGCAGGGCTTCGTCGGGATTAAGGAAGGTTCCGTGGGCAGCCCAAAGACGAGCGAAAAATCCGAGCAGGGTTACGAAAAGCGCAGCCGCGTCGGCGCGGCTTTCGAACCACTCTTCTTTCTTGCCCTTGCCCGCTTCTTGTGAAATCGACATACCGTGTCCAGACATAATACCCATAGGCGGGTGCAAAACGAGGAGGAGGCGGCCATGCCTTGACACTGCTTTCTATCAACCTTTATTCTTAAGCCTTGTTCCCAGCGGTACTTGCGCTCTCTTGGCGTGCTTCCGCGGGCCTGGGGCGGTAACCGGACGGTGCGCGGAGGTCTTCCGATGTTTTTCGAGATCAAAGATTTGGAACTTCATCCCGTGGAGTTTGCGGAGAAGTTCGAACCGGGCGTGATCGACCTGGGAGCGGATTACCGTCAAGTGACGCCGATTGAGAGCAGCGGGCGGGCGGATCTGGTCGAAGAGCATCACGGCAAGCACAAGATAATACAGGACATACGGATCCAGGGTCGACTGGCAACCAGCCTGGAATTGAGTTGTGCGCGGTGCCTGGAACCGGTTATGCAGGATGTGAAGCGCGAATTTGACCTGCTGTATCGTCCTCAGGGTGCTGACGCCGGGCGCGACGAGATGTCGGTGACCGACGCCGAGGCCGAGATCAGCTATTATGAAGGTGAAGGAATTCTGCTCGACGACGTGGTGCGCGAGCAGGTGCTGTTGGCCGCTCCGCTGAAGGCGACGTGCCGCGAAGATTGCAAGGGATTGTGCCCGCAGTGCGGCACAAATCTGAACCAGGAACGGTGCTCGTGCGCGGTGGCGCAGGAAGAACCGCGGTGGGCAGCGTTGAAGGAAATCCGCAGCAAGCTGGCGCATTAGGGAAGCGAGCCAAGCACGCGATTAATGCGTCGCAAGGAACGCGACGCTTCGCGGGCTCGCCGGATCCTTCGCTGCGCTAAGAACGCTGGTTCAGGATGACAATTAGGCTAGAGATTGATTTATGCGAGGCCGAAGGCCTCAGCGAGAGGAATTTTACAGACCATGCCGAATCCGAAACGAAGACATTCTCAGAAGCGCACCTCCACCCGGCGGGCGCATGATGCCCTGAAGAGCCACTCACTCTCGGAGTGTCCAAACTGCCACGAGAAGAAGATGCCGCATCGCGCTTGCGTCAAGTGCGGCTACTACAAAGGCCGCGAAGTTCTGGACGTCGAAGAAGCCAGCTAATTCCCTGCCACAATGCCTAGCGTGATCGCGCTGGATGCGATGGGTTCGGACCGGGCTCCCAAGCCTGAGATCGAAGGCGCAATTCACGCCGCTCGAAGTTACGGCGTGCGCGTGCTGCTGATCGGCCAGGAAGCCGCCATCAAAGCGGAACTGGAGCGCCACCCTTCGGCGGCGCGGCTGCCGATTGAGCTCGTCCACGCCAGCGAAGTCATCACCATGGAAGACAAGGCGGTGCAGGCGGTGCGCGCCAAGCGTGACTCCTCCATGCGCGTGGGGCTGAGGCTGGTGCGCGAGGGACGCGCGGCTGGCTTCGTCACGGCGGGCAACACCGGTGCGGCGATGGCTACGGCCAAGATGGTGCTGGGTGCGCTGCACGGCGTAGACAGGCCGGCGCTGGCGGCGGTTTTTCCTACGGCTCCCGGAGCAGCCGCGATCTTACTAGACGTTGGCGCGAATGTGGATTGCAAGCCGCACAATCTCGAACAGTTCGCGGTGATGGGCGAAATATATTTCCGGTCGATGTTCGGGCACACCATGCCCCGCTCCAATTTCTCGGCCGGGAAAAGGCCCCGCGTGGGCTTGCTCTCGATTGGCGAGGAAGAAACCAAGGGCAACGTGCTGACGCGTGAGTCGTTCCAGTTGTTGAAGCGGCTGCCCTTGAACTTTGTGGGAAATGTGGAAGGGCGCGATCTGTTCAACGGCCATGTTGATGTCATCGTTGCCGACGGATTCGTGGGTAATGTCGCTCTCAAGATTTCAGAGGGCGTAGCGAACCTGGTGCGGACCGTCTTGAAAGAGTCACTGAAGGCGACTATCACGAGCCAGGTCGGTTACATGCTCTCGCGCAGCGCGTTTGCTGATTTCAAGAAGCGCATCGACCACACCGAGTATGGTGGCGCACCCCTGCTCGGGGTGAAGGGCGTCTGCATTATCACGCACGGTTCTTCCAATGCCAATGCGATCAAGAATGCCGTGCGCGTGGCGGCGGAATTTTCCGAAAAGCGCATTAATCAGTCGATTGAGCACGGATTGGCCGCGCTGCGTCCTGCTCCTGTAGAAGTGGAAGTCGTCCGGGCTCACTAGTTCCTGCAAAATCAAAGAGCATGACTGAATCACCAGGAATCACGACAACAAAGATGGCATTCATTTTCCCCGGCCAGGGATCGCAGGTCGTGGGCATGGGCAAGGATCTCGCCGAGAAGTATCCCATCGCGCGGCTAACGTTTGAAGAAGCCGACGAGGCCCTGGGCTACAAATTGTCGCAACTGTGCTTCGAAGGCCCGGAGGAACGGCTGCGCTTGACCGAAGTCACTCAGCCCGCGATTCTCACCGCGTCGATTGCAGCCTTGCGAGTTTTGGAGGGACGGGTCCCCAAGCCGAGTTTTGTGGCTGGCCACAGCCTCGGGGAATATTCCGCGCACGTTGCCTCGGGGACTATGACCTTTGCCGATGCCGTGCAGACGGTGCGCAATCGCGGAAAGTATATGCAGGAGGCGGTTCCGGTGGGAGTGGGGGCCATGGCCGCAATCCTGGGGATGGAGTTGCAAAAAGTTGCTGCGGTCTGCGAAGACGCCGCTCAGGGCGAGGTTTGTTCTCCCGCCAATATTAATTCGCCGGAACAGATAGTGATCTCCGGCAACACCGCGGCGGTTGAGCGCGGAGCCAAGCTTGCCGACGAGCGCGGGGCCAAGCGCGCGAAGTTATTGCAGGTAAGCGCTCCTTTCCATTGTTCGCTGATGAAGCCTGCGCAGGACCGCCTGGAAGTGGATTTGAACGCTCTGAAGATGCAGGAGCCGGTGTACCCTGTCGCCTGCAACGTAGAGGCAACTTTGGTGCGCGATGATCTGCGGGCGCGGGATACTCTGATTGCACAGGTTACCGGCTCGGTGAAGTGGGAGCAGAGCATGCGCCTGCTGATTGAGCACGGGGTGCAAGCCTTCGTGGAAATCGGCCCGGGGAAGGTTTTGTGCGGGCTGATGCGACAGATTGATCGCTCGAAAACGTGTTTGAATGTTGGAGACGAGGCGTCGTTGACGAAGGTGCTGGAGCAGTTCGCAGGCTAGCGACGGTCGTCTTGAATGACGATCTAGCGAAATTCCAGATCGCAGGGTGGCGTGCTGATTGTCTTATCGCTTTTGTCCACGTACAGCTGGGCATGTTTCGCGCGATCATTTACGATCAGGTCGACGACCACTCCGCTTCCACCGCCCGGGCAGTTGCTGGCGCCGTAAATCTGGTAGCTCTTAACGTTGCCCCACTCGCCGCCCGGTCCCCAATCCTGCCAGAACTCGTTAAACGGATACTGCTTGTGATTCTGCGGATGCTGCTTCCAGGTGGGATCGGCAAAGTAGAGGCCGTAGGCCGTTTCGAAATCCTGCTTTTCTAGCGAAGAAAAGAATTTGTCGGCAACGCGCTTCTGAGGCCAGAAGCGATTAAACCAGCCGACCAGCGCCAAAATCAGAATCAGAACGATCGCTGAAATGATCCGGGTTCTTCGCCTTCGCTCTTTTTCGGGATGGTACTCTTTCGCGTCCAGTAGCGTCATCACCCTCTAGAATACCGGACACCTGTGACAAGTCAAAGGTTCCAAGAACATTTGGCAATTTGATAATCGGGTAATTTTGTAATTTTTTAATCTCGAGACATTTGGCCTTAAATTATCAAATTGCCAGATTTCCAAATTACAAAATCTCCCTTACAGGGTGCGCTTGAACAGCGGAATTGCAATCCCGAGGGTAACGGTCGCGAAGATGGTCAGGTACAGCATGTCGCCCCAAACCGCTGCCAGCGTTGTCTCCTTGAGCAGCAGACACTTGAAGCCGTCAACGGCGTAGGTGAAGGGATCAACCTTGGCGATCGCACGCAACCACGG
>DATHOK010000147.1:0-2882 GCA_035484995.1 Verrucomicrobiia bacterium
GCGGGAGTACAAAAGTCTCATTACCTAAGTTGGACTGGTGGGTGGGCTGGCAAAAAGTGCAGGCGCCTGGCCTCAGGCGTGGGCTACGGCCGCCATAAATGGCTGTGCCGAGGCATCCGCGGCCGGTAACTCGATGGTGACACGCGCACCGTGGGGCTGCACGTTCTCGATCCTGAGATCTCCGCCGCGCTCTTTGACGATTCCGTAGCAGACGCTCAAGCCCAACCCTGTTCCTTTGCCCACGGGTTTGGTCGTATAGAACGGATCGAGGGCGCGGTTCAGGTTGCTAAAGCCAGGACCGGAATCTTCGACTTCGATCACCGCGCGAGAGCCGCTGCTGTAGGCGCGAATGCTGATCTGCCTGCTGCCGGGCACGCCCTCAAGGGCGTCGCTGGAATTGTTGAACAGGTTAAGCAGGATCTGTTTAATTTCATCTTCATTCACGGCCAGGGGCGGCAGGTCTGGCGCGATGTCGAGCACAACTCGAACGCTGTGCCTGCGAGTGTAGTATTCGCGCAGAGCCAGCACTTCCTGCAAGACGGGTGAGAGCTGCACGGCTTGCGTGTCGCGCGTGCTGTGTCGCGAAAAGCGCAACAGATTGTCGGTGATCCGCTTCATGCGGCGCGCTTCGCCAACCAGCTTTGCAAGCTGATCCCGAGTCTGCGGCCCGGCGATAGCTTCGCTTATCAGTTCGCTGTAGCCCATGATGACGGTAAGAGGATTGTTGAGTTCATGCGCCACTCCGGCCAGCAGTTGACCCAAGGCAGCCAGCTTTTCCGACCAGACCAGCTGCGTGTGCAACGCCTTCAGTTCGACGGCTACGGCAAGATCACCGGCGAGCATTTCGATGCGGGACAACTCGACGGTTTCAATCGCGGTCTCGTCCCGGGGCGCGGCTAATCGGATGCAGCCGAGGTATGCGCCTCCGGCCGAGCAGAGCGGGATCAATAGTTCTTCGCCACCCGGTCCTTCGTTGACTCGGCAGCTTGCATCTGGTTTCACGCACTCCGGAAAACGAATCGCTTCCCGCGGAGGCAACACGTAGGAATTCTTTCCCAAGAGCCGGGATTGCGAGCAGAGAATCTTAATGTGGTCGAGCGTCCAATCCTGGGTTTGCGCGTGCAATCTCTGCGAAGCCGCTGGCGAGAGTCCGCTCGATCCCACGACTCGCAGCCTACGTTCGGCATCCTCGAGCTGCACCACCGCTACGCTGAAGTTGCTGACCTCGGTGATGGCGGAGGCAATCGCGGGACAAATGGCATCAGGCCGGCCACCGCCTAGCAAGCGGGAAGTAAGCGCCGAGAACCGTTCCAGCTGGCGGTTCAGCACCGCAGCCTTGAGTTGCATGCCGGCGATCGATTCTGACTTGTCCTCCACCACGGCCAGAATCATTCCGAAGGCGACGAAGAATTTGGGGGTGTTCCAGAGTTCACCGGGAATAATTAGATTCGGAGCGAGGCGATCGACCAGCAGGCCGAGAGGAAACACCGCTCCCCAGCAGAAGAACCCGCCGGCGATGGTGAGCATGGCAGGCGATGCCCGCCAGTAGTACCGGCAGATGAAGACGCCGGACAAAGCGAACCCGATTCCGAGGAGCACGATGGCCCCTTCATCAAAGGAGCCGCGTAGAGCGGCGCGAATCGCCCACGCTCCGGCAAACGAACACATCAAAGTGGTGGTCGCCAGAAACAAAGACAATCTGCGGGTTACCCCGAAGAAGAACCCGGCCGCACCACCGAAGCAGGTCAGCAGGCACAAGACATAAGGCCAGCGGGCGTGGACGTCGTAGCAGGTGCATGCGACGTACACTACAGAAGGCACGCCCAACACCAGCAGCAAGAGAACGCGCTTGACGGAATCTTCCACCACGCAGGAAACCGATACCAAAAAAATCACGGCGGCGGCCTGCAGCGATCCGGAATCGACGGCTAAGAATAGAGAGCTGATTGGGCCGTGATCCGGCTCCAGCAGTTGTGCCAAGAAATGGACGAATACCAGCGCCCATCCGATCGTCCAAAGTGTGAGCCGGGCACTGCGGGCCTGACGCTTCAGACACACGAAGATGATAACGAGCACGCCGACGGTTAGAAATGTCGGGATTTTTTCAACAACACCCATTCGAGGTTACTTTTGGGGGGAGCATTTCGATTGCGACAGTAACTCAGGGTAACCAGCTAAACGCCTTAGTACAACGCCAGAACGTGCCATGAGAGTGGCACCAAGGTCGGGCATAGCATTCGGAAGTGAGTGAAAGGAAAGAGAGGTGCGGGCTAATTCGGAACGGCCAATCGGCTGCTCACGCTGTTCAGGAGTTTTTCGGCTGCCTCGCCTGGATCTTGCGTGGCAAAGTTGTCTTCCAAAACGAGCACTGAGACCGCCGGATCGATTTCTTCCAGCGCCTTGGCGGTAGGTTTGCCATGCATGGTTTGCATCCGCGCGGAAAGTACCACGAGTTTAGCTTTGGTTGCCTTGAGCAGGATGCGGGCGTCGTTGACGCTCAGAGTAGTCATGGCATTGTATCCCGCGCTGCACAGCACTTCCCGCAGAAACGTGCATACATCGGTCGACTCGAAAACGCACAGCAGGCGCGGCCTCGCGTCACCGGCTTTTCCCCGCGAATATTTGGAGCCCAGGTAGGCGGCGGTGATGGCTTCTTCCACCGAATCGTAGGTTTCAAATTGCGCGAGCAGATTGGTGAGCTGAAGCATTTTGCGGATATTGGGCGGCACGCCGCTGAGTTTGAGGTCTCCGCCTTTCGATCGTGCGGCTTGCATCAGACGCACCAATGCTCCCAAACCGCTGCTGTCGACGAACTCTACCTGGTCGAGCTGCAGCACGACATCGCCGTGCTTGTCGATGGAGTCTCCGACGTGGGAGTGCAG
>DATHOK010000148.1:0-29878 GCA_035484995.1 Verrucomicrobiia bacterium
GTGCTGGCCGGTACGTTTGTCACTCTGTCTGGCATGGCGTTGGCTAGCGTAGCGCGGCGCTAGCACGACTTCGTTCTTTCGGATTGTGCCAACGGGTGACGTGTGCCTTCTAAATTAACCCGGCCCGCCGAGCGCACTCTAAATGCCCTTGCGCACAGATCGCAATGCTTTTTGCAGATCATTGCGCGGCAGATAGCCGAGAAGACCTTTTCCAACGACCTCCGCCAATATCTGGCCAACTAGATCGCGCTTAGTGTGAGCGGTCAATTTCACGGGGACGTATTGGTAGCTTGGATCAGCTTGTTGCTGGATACAATCTCCACACCCAATTCGGCAGCCATAACAGACGTTGCGACCGTGCTTCTGGCCGATTGCCGATGCATCGCGCCATTTCCACAAAAGCCCTAAAATTGTGACGGGCTTACCACAGCTACATAGCCACTCCATTCCTCCTCCTTATTCTTCCTCCGCTTTAGCTCCTACCTCAAGCATCTTCGTCCGCGTCTATTTCCGCATCGCCGTCCGGCTTCTCAGCCGCGAGGCTAGCTTCTGAAAGTTCCAACAAGACGGACCGGAGCCTCGCCATGCTCCTTCGGACGGGATCAAACTTCCACCGAGCAAGATCTATGGATGCGAAGCAACCGGCGAACGTAAGGATCAGACACAAGGCGACGAAATACCGCCCCCGGAGCATTGGTGAGGCGTAAATGGCGGCCAACCCCGCGAGACCACACCCCAAGTAAGTCCGCGATGACATGGACGCCTCTTGGAATTCCTTCAGAGGTTTCCCGAGTGCCGAATACCATACTCCCCATTCGCCGTCATCCCATTGCCCCAACTTTCTGTCTATCCCGTATCGGACTTTCAAAAGGCGTTGCACGGCAACGTACAGACATTTCAAAACTGGCCGGGACTCGGTTGAATACTCGCGCCCGCGTGCCCAGAAAATCGCCCGACTTAGCGAGCGGATAAAAGTGTTCCGATTGGGAGGCACGCCTTGTATCTTCCCGAACCAGCGATAGAGCCAACGAGAGCCAAGCGTGTTTCGAACCGCAAAACGCCAGAGAGCAACTGCGGAAGCGATTATCAGGTCCGCAATCCAAGCACCAAGGAAAAACCCTTGGCCGAGAAATAGACCCGATGTGAGAAACAAAGCGAGCAGAGCGTAAGGCCCGAATGGATAAATTTCTCTCACCCGGCAGAGCACTGACACAGCGAAACGTGGATTCCCGATTGCAAGGCTCGCTTCGAAAAACACACCGGGGATTATTCCGAGTAGGTAGATGCCCAGGCGCGGCGGAATCATTCTTGAGATGTCAACCTTTATCATGCGGGCAGTCTCCCACAGGCCGTGACCGGATTGCCAGCCTAGTTACACGAAAATTATGTGCTAATTTGTGCTACCGTTGCTTACTTGTGGGACTTCTCCGACATCTACGACATTGTAGAATCTGTAACTTACACATTCCATTAGAGCGTGATTGGTTCGATTCCGACCCGCGCCTCCAAACTTTTCTTGCTGGTTCGTCCAGGTTTCACCGGAGCCGGGGAGAGGTTCGGGGGACGTAACACCCCGATCGTGGCCTCACCACGAGAGGGTCACTACTTTTTCTACATATCCTGCGCCCGGCGGAAAATGGATTTGGAGCTGAGAGAAATTAGCGGATACTTCTGCTCCGTCGGTTCGCAGGTGAATCTTCGGATCGTTCAAGCGCAGGAACAGTTGTTGATTGCTGTTCGCGAGAGCGGATAATCGCAGCTGCAAAGCGTGTTGAGATTCTCGCTGATCGAGAATCTTCATCTGCGAAGTTATGGCACCCGCTTCAGGCAAGCCGTGCTCGATACCCACTTCCGCAGCCGGCAATGGGATGCGTAACTCTCCATTCTCTATCCTTGCTCCACCTGCGCGCGACCGCAACTTAATGGCTTTGGATCCATCCCCGGTGAGTCGCACTGAGAGTGCCGATCCGTTCCTGCGCAGTTCGACGCCTACTCGCGACTGTCCTATGGGCACTCCTGCAATCTTTGCCTCACTCCACTGCGCCGGCAAGCTTGGAGTAATCGTAAGTGTGCCCTCGCTGGCACTCCATTCCAATCCGAACATTCCGCGCACGGTTGGCGTGACCACCATCGCCGAAGACCACAGCTGATGCGAAGTACTACGGCCGAACCATCGAAAGAATTCGCCGGAGAGTAACTCTGTAACCGCGCCCAAGTCCTGTGCCCAAGTAAGGTCGGCGTTTTGCATGAGGTGAGCGTAGCCGGCGAGGCTCCGGCCGTAGCGATACTCAGAAAGCGAAACCCACCCGGTGAACAGCGGCCACACGCTTCCCTGGTGGTAGCTGATGGGATCGTAGAAGCTCACGACCGGGCTCAAATCACGTGTGCCCCAGTCGGTGGAGAATTCTTGCGACGCCCATCGGCTTAGCATTTCGCTTGCGCGTGACAAACTGAAAGTTCCATCCCATGCCGCCACTGCAGGATAAATCGTAGGACTCGCGTCCAGGGTGCCATCCGCATTGCGACTGAAAGCGTAAAAATTCGCATCGGGCAGAAAGTATTCTTTTTCCACCTGTTGTGCAATGTGCGCAGCCCGCTTCTGGGCATCGTCGGCCAATTGCGCATGCCCCGTCGCCCGGGCAATGTTAGAAAAGGCCGTACTGGCTTGCTGATCAAGGGCGGCGAGGTAAATCTCTTGATGCGGCATCCCAGGCGGCCATGATTCCACCCACCCCGATCCTTCTGTATTCTCGTAAATGCCGTCACCATCGGAGTCGTGCGAGCGCTCGAACTCCCAAGCCTTTTCGAGTGAATCCCAATGCATGTTCACAAATGTCACGTCACCACTGATTTGAAAATAATCATTTGCTGCCATAAGCAACAACGGCGTGGCATCCGCCGATGCAAACGCGTACGGTAGACTTTTCCAGTTCACAAGATCGGCGGTCTGGGCCCATTCGTGAATGATCTTTCCCTCAGGGCTCTGACGGCGCAACAAAAACGCCAACTGGTCGCGCGTCAGCTGAAAATCGCCATAAGAATTCACTGCATAGAGAGTCCACAACGCGTCACGGCCAAAGTACCAGCCAAAGCCCGGTCGCGCAGAATCCCCCGAGCCGTAGAATCCGGCTACCAGCGCGGTTTCCTGGTGAGATGGAGTAGTCTGAACTTTCAGTTGATCGATCGAGATCTCCGCCCAGGCGAACGCCTCGTCGAACTGCTTATCGGGTGTTTCTATAACCAGATTCTTCGACAGGAAGTTCCTGAAATAGGTTCCGGTTTGTTCGTATAGCGTCTGAAACGAGCGCAAAAGATCCGCCAACCTGGCCGCGAGCGCGTCAGTCTGCGAGCCCGCGGCAGTATCCGCAGTTGCGAGTAGCAAGGGGAAAAATTTATCAGCATCGTGAGCCGGGTCGAAATGCAGGACGAACTGCAGCGGATATGTCTTGGGACGCTCCTGGTAGGGATTCATGATACCGGGCTCGGCTCCAGGTATTTCGATTGCAGCCGCGTGATTTGGGAAATTCAGATGCAACGCGTAAAATCCGCCGCCAGCCGCCTTCACCCATTCCGGGGATGGGTGATCGTCGGACGGGGCTGGCCACATGGGCTTCATCTCAGGGACAAATTGAAAGGTGAGCGTCAGCGGCCGTAGTGCTTCAATCTGAAAGAATGCCAGAGCACCCGCACCATCAGGCGCGTTGTGTGGCGCGAAGAGTACCTCCCGCAGAGTGAAATTAGCGTGGGAAAAAGTGATGGTTGTGTGATCGGGCCGCACTTCGACTACGGCTGCCTGGTCATTCACATCGATGGGCACAGGGTAGTCCTGCATCTCTGCGCTGATGCGCAGGTTGGCAAAAATCTTCCAGGGGAAGATCCATGCCTCGAAGGAGCCATCCTGCCGGCCCAGGATTGCCCCCCGGGGGCCGACGACGGTAAAAGGCTTCGACGGAACAGCCTCGCGCACAATCTTGAGGGGCACGCTGTTTTCAAACGGGAATTTGGCCAAGGCCGGAGGCCGATCGTCCGACTGGCCGTTTGACTGCGAGCTTGCCATCAGACTGAAGAACAAAGGCAGAGCCGCTAGAAAAGCTGAATTCATGGACTCTCCTTACGATACGAAGTGGGGTCGCGGGCTTGGCTAGTGGAGAGCACCCCGGGGCGGGGTCGCATACCCCAACTGGGCGATCTTTTCCGGCGGGAGCGAATGCAACAGCTCAACAAATGCGGCATTGGTCCAACCAAATCCGACCACATTCACGGCATATCCCGCCGTCACATTGGTGTCTGAAGACCGAGTCACGACGTTGTACTTCTCGCGAATCGTCCCCTCTCGCACGAAGTTTTCGAGTACGGTTGAAAGAAACTCTATCGAGACACGGTCACCTTCTGCATTGTATCCATAGCGCCGCATGCCCTCTACGGCGAGCAACTGGATCGGCGCCCAGCCAAATGGATAATCCCATTGGGCTTGGGTATCCTCGACGCTCATCGCAATGCCGCCCGCTCTTTCGAATGAACTCAAATTCTTCACCACCGCCCGGGCTTGCTCAGGCGTGGCCAACCCAGCCCACAACGGATAAAACGTAGTCGCATAAAGATAATTCGATCTCTGTGCCTTATCGAAGTTGTAGTCAAAAAAAAGCCCTTGCCGCTCGTCCCATAAATACTTTTGTATCGCCTGGCGGCGCGCCTCCGCCTGCCTTTGCCATTGCGCGGTATCAGAGTCCTTGCCTAGCAGCCGGCTCATTTCTTCTAAGTCTCGCTCGGTCTTGAAGAGAAGACTGTTCAGGCATACGGGAGCGTAGTGGTGAGTAGCTGCGCCGTAAGGTTCGAAGCGGAATGAGATATCGAACCCCGACTCGCGCATGGATCGGTCGCCCTTGTAGTAGTCCGGCTTCAGCTTTATAAGACGTTCAGGCTCGCACGACGATTGGGATTGCGCCGTACCGCAGACCCGCACGGAATAAGCCGACCCAGAGGACCGGCCCGCCGGAACATCCGCAGCTTCGCCCTCGTAGGTGGGGATTCCGTTGTGGAAAAGAAAATATGCCGATGCCTGCCGATAGATGTCGGTCTCGTCCTGCAAAGCCTCCGGTGCAGGGCCGTCGCCGAAATCGTAATAGCGGGCTAGACCAGTGTCGCCCGCCAAGTGCGGCTCGCGTGTCCACATCGCGTGGCCCCGCTTCACATACGAATAGGCAGTCTCCAGCCAATCCCGGTCGTCTTGCCCAGCCGCTCTTTGCGCCTCGTGGACTGCCATGACCATCGAACTTAGAAATGGAGGCTGGGAGCGCGTCAAATAATAGGTGCGATTGGCGTTGAGCACAGCGCCATAGTGCTCAATCTCAAAGAAAAAATTCTCTACCATTCCGCGCGCGAGTTCCACCCGTCCATCCCGTAATAAACCGCGAAGAATGAAGTAGCTGTCCCAGCCATACATTTCGTTGAAACGCCCACCGGGCACCACGTACTTGTTCTTGAGGTAAAGCAATCCTGGCGGCTGAATCGAATCGGCGTCCGTGGTTCCTAGTTGATGAATGACCTCAGGCAGATGCGCAATCGTGACCTTACAGACGCGCTGGATTTCGTCGAGATCTTGAGGGGACTTAAAATCAGCGGGAAGATAAATAATCGGCGAGGCCGAGAGCTTGGGGTCCGAAGCTGCGCCGCAAGAACTCGTCGAGCGGGTCAGAGTATCCCACCCCGTATGGATATAGGCGAGAATTTTTCTTAGGCTTGCGTCCCTGGGGAGGCGTTCGGGCTGAGATTGGCCCAGAGCCGCGAGGGAGAATATCGCAACCAGCGCTGCGCGGAGGAAGCAAATGCGAAACCTCCCGCGGCTGCGTTCATTAGCACTAAGCCAAGATCCCTGCATCCCGTCGCTCATAGGCAGTTACGATAGCAAGAATGTGGCCGCGCAGAATCTCGAGCTCGCACAGCGAGTCGCAACAGATATCTCTGATCCCGCCCAGCAAGGTCATCTTGCCCGCTGCCATCGGTTTGCTCCACCTCAGAACTGGAGGCGCGCGGCGAATTGCAGCCGCCGCATCGAGGTTCCATCTTGCGAGGCGACGACGTCCGTGATCAATCCAGAGCTGCTTCCGCAATCAACGCACCCGCTGGGCTGACCCAGGTTGGGGCGGTTAAAGACGTTGAAAGCCTGAACCGTCAACTGGAACGTCATCCCCTCCTTGAAGAAGAATTTCTTGGAAAGAGCCAGGTTGGTGTTGAACAAGCCTGGCCCCCACAGAGAGTCTCTTCCGAGGTTCCCGAAGGTTCCGGGGTAGGGTCGCACGAATGGACCCTCGATATCGCCGGCAGAGGCGAGCGTCGGAACCGGCGTGAAATAACTAACCGAGTGCGTGACCGGATTGAAGGGTCCAGCGCCCACATGAACAGATGCTCCGGGAGCAAGACTGGGCCGGCACATCGTACCACCTTGTCCGTCGATATCCTGGTCTTGCGCGCAGAGCTGGTAGGACGGAGTGAAGGGTAGGCCACCCTCCCAAGTCAAGTCCCCATTGATCGAGAAACCGCCGATGATCTGATTTACCCAACCAGCAGCGTTGCTGCCAATTAACTGATTGCGGCCAAAGGGAAGATCCCAATTCCCCGCGGTCACGAAGACATTGCGCCGGTTGTAATAGCTGTTACCGTAGTCAGCTCGAGGATCCATGAAGAAGTAGTCGGATTCATGCGCGAGCGCATGCGACCACGTGTAGTGTGAGAGGAGTTGAAATCCCTGGCTGAAGCGCTTCTGCAAGACTACCTGCAGCGCGTTGTAGCTGGTGGTCGCCTCGTTCGCGTTATAGCGAAAAGACTGAGTCCACCCGTGTGGAACTCCAAAATGAACTCCTAGAAACTGCTGGGCCGTGCCATCAAAATAGGGCTGACGTTCATTCAATGTGTAGGGCAGGCTGGTTGCCGGGTCAATCGGCTCGACGCAGCCGGTTGGAGCGCCACTCGCTACGCAGTCGAAGCCCGCGATGGTTTGCTGATTTACGTTGGCCTGGTTCGATGAGTCAAACATGTTGTGGATGCCGTGACTTCCAACATAGCCAATCTGCAGCGTAGCCGAGGCCGACAATCGTTGTTCAATCGCAAGATTCCACGCGTCCAAAGTTGGAATGCGCATGGTGAGGGGACGGGTCGGTAGTTGAATGTTGTTAGGTAAGGGGAAGTTCCCGTCCGAAGGAATAGTTGGGAAGGGCGCGATGGTGGGTCCGTTGGCACCATTCAATTGCACGGCCCAGTAATTTGCATTAGGAGGCGTGTCATCCTGCACAAAGGCCGTCGGATAAGAGAACGTCAGTACTTCTCCGAAGGTGTCGCCCGACCAACCCATGCCATAGACGCGCCCATAGCCTGCCCGCACTACGGTGTTTTCTCGCGCCTGCCAGGCGACGCCTAAGCGCGGGGCCAAGTGCGTATACTGCATGGCGACATTTAGATTGTTGCCATAATCGCCATAGCCGGCGATCCGCACGTTGCCGCTGTTAAGGTCGAGCAACCCCCCCTCACCCTTCCCGGCAACCGATTCGGGGAAATAGAGCTCCCATCGCAATCCATAGCTGAGAGTGATGGTCCGGGTTGCGCGCCATTGATCTTGAGCATAGAAGAACATCCTCTTTTGGCGTTCGGATGCGTTGGTGTTTGCAATTTCTGTGCGCTGGAAGGTGCCGGCATCGCCCAGAAGGAAAGTTGCGTACCCAAGGCCGGAAGACGCTAGACCTGCGGTCACGCTGGACGGAAAGTTAAACTCTCCGGAGAGAAGGTTATTGTTGTTTACGCCAACCAGGTGGTTAAGAGCAAACCGGATATCGGCGCCGAACTTGACGTTGTGGTTTCCCATCACATGCGTCCAGTTGTTCACGCCCTGAAACTGGCTTTCCGTCTGTACATACTCGTTGGTTGTGGTCCCATAAGTAGCGGTCGCGCCATTGTTGGCGCCATTCGATGGAACTGCAATGTTAAATTGCGGCAGACCGCCGGTAAGGTTGATGTCGCCCTGGTTCACGCCCGTAACTCCGAGTTGTGTCCCGAGCGGCTGGTTGTAGCCCGGCCCTTGATCGTTGAGATAAACGCGAAACCAACCGAATCGAAAGTCGGTAAGCCATTTGGGGGATAAGGCGTAGTCGCCGCCTGCCGCGACATTCTGATCGAGTGCGGTGTCGTTTCCTGCGATGTTATCCAGACCGAAACCCGGACCGCCGGCCGCACCGAAGACCGGCGCTCCACTGAGCGAGGAATTGAAACGAGTGTATCGGCCAAACGAATGAAAGTTCTGCGAAATCTGGTCATCCACACGGACATCAAACTGATCGGTATTGAACCCACCTGAACCGGACGCCGCGTAGTTGTCGAAGATATTGCCATTGTTAAAATTCGGCATTGGCATTTCACTAATCAGCTTAACGGCTGGCGCAGAGAGACGGCCGGCCGGGATCATATTGCCGGTAAAGGCCGTGCGTCCGGTGGCTCCGCCGGGATTCGATTCTGGATCGTACGCTTGAAGTGCTGAGCTACCACCCAGAGTTGTGTTCAGATAGTCGCTCAGGTCACATGTCCCTCCCGAAGTGCAACTGGTGTGGGCAAGAGCGGTCGGTACCGTAGTCTCGATCGTCGTACCCGTCCTCTCTCGGAGACCTTGATAATCGCCGAAGAAGAACAGCTTGTCTTTCTTAATAGGTCCACCAATTGAGCCCCCGAACTGGTTGTGCAGAAATGAAGGTAGCGGAGTGGGCGCGATCTGGTTGAAGGGGTCACGCGCCTGCGTGGCGTCGGAACGTCGGAAGTCAAAAACCGAACCATGAATGGCGTTGCTACCTGATTTGGTCTGGGCGGTGACCAGGCCGCCCACCGCTTTGCCGAATTCGGCGTCATAATTTTGCGAAGTGACCTTCATCTCCGAAACTGCGTCGAGATTCGGGTTAATCACCTCAACTCCCTGAATTGGTTCCTGATTGTCGGTTCCATCCAACTCATAGCCGGTGGCGAAAGGCAGCTGGCCGTTGACTTCAATCTGTTGGCTCTCCTGGGGATTGGTCGATTGTCCGACATTCCATCCTATGTAAGTCGTCCCTGGAGTGAGCAGCTCAAAGGCGGTGAAGTTGCGTCCGAGATTGGGTAGATCCTCTACTGCTCGGGAGTTCAGGATGGTGCTGACGTCGGCGCGATCCGTTTGCAACACCGGTAGGGCGGTCGTGACCTGGACCGTGGCGGTAGTGGAACCGACCTGTAATTGGACATCAACCTTAGGGGCGGTGTCGGCATAGACAATAACATTCGAAACAGCACTGTTTTGAAAATTGGGGGCATCTACCGTTACGGTATAGGTGTCGGGAATGAGATGGTCGACCCGATAATCGCCAGTAGTGTTCGACTGGGTCGATACCGAAGTCCCTTTGCTCACGTCCGTGATCGTGATCTTGGCATTGGGGATGACTGCCCCTGTATTGTCGGTGACTGTCCCGAAGATTGAGCCATAGACGGCCTGTGCCGAGGCAAATTGTGGAGACGCCACCGCGTAAACCGTAAATACCGCCAACGCCGCCCAGGAGCAGAGGTGCCTGTTGCGCAGAGACTTTAGCGAACCGCTGACGATTTCACTCCTGCGGTCGATCTTCTTCATGTTCGTCGCCTCCTGGATTTAGCAGCCTATTGTCATGGAGCTGCATCCAAACACTGGGTTTAACCAACGCCGCCTCGGCGACGCAGGTTCACGGCAACTGTTATGTACTAAGGGCTTCGTTGCGGACAATAAATGGGCCGGAGTAGCATGAAAAGTTATGCAGGCACTGCTTCCCCTTCGCGCATTTGCGGGTGTGCCGCTAAGGATGTTGGTCCTGACCGGGACCAGTTGGAAGTATCAGAGTGTCAGTCACACGTCACCGAAAGATGATGTTCTTTTCCGTCTAGGGTTTAGGCTGCCCTAGTTTGGGACGTTACATGTCTGTTACCCCACTGCAGTTCGCCGACAATCAGCGCTGTCTGGAGCAGATCGATAGAATTGCTCATAGCCACACCCTGCGGAAGTCTGAGTCTCTGTGTAAACTGCTGCGCTATTTGGCGGACCACGTTCTCGCCCGGCCGGGCGTAACCTTGAAGGAATATCAGATCGCCACAGAAGTTTTCGGCCGGCCTCGCAACTTCGATCCACAAGCTGATTCCGCCATTCGAGTTCAGGCTGGGCGGTTGCGACTTAAGTTGCTCGACTATTACAGCCACGAAGGGTTGGCGGACACCATCGTCGTTGAAATGCCCAATGGGTGCTACACCCTGAGTTTCCATGATCGGGAACTCCCGGCTCCGGTCGCTGTGCCGGCCCCAGTCAGATTTCCCATCCAGGTTGATAGCCGCATGCCGCAGTCTGGGAAAACGCGGCGCTGGAGCCTCGCGGTCGGGACTCTCTTGTTAGTCCTTGCTATCGCTTTGGTAGCGACTGCAACCCTGTTTATAGCTCACAATTCCGCCGAGGCCACGAAACGGAGTCAATTGACACCTCCTGCGGCGTTGCGTGCCTTTTGGAGTCAATTTGCTTCCGATCCCGAGGCTCCGTGGGTGATTTTTAGCAATGCCGCATTTGTGGGACGGCCGGAGACGGGCATGCGCTATTTGGATCCCATGCGCGACTCCCGTGGTCCTATTTTGGATCATTACACGGGAGTGGGGGAAGTCCTGGCGGTGCATGAGCTTGACCAGGTCTTTAACCTGTTAAACCATCCCATACGAGTAAAGCGCGGGAGTCTGTTCTCTTTGGATGACGCGAAGAATAACGATTTGATCTTCGTGGGTTCCCCGGCGGAGAACCTTTCTCTCTTGGATCTGCCCGGCACCCAGGAATTCGTCTTTAGGCGGCTCGACTCCAGCCCGCACAAAGGTGATTTGGGAATCGTCAATGTCCACCCTGAGCCAAGGCAACCAGCCATCTATTATCCCAGCGACCCATCTCAGCCGTTGGTTGAAGACTATGCGATTGTTGCTCTCGTACACGGGCTGAACCCGGCCCGCCACGTGATGATTTTGGCCGGAACCACGACCATCGGGACGGAAGCCGCAGTCGAATACGTGTGTGCAAAAGACTCGGTCGAAGAATTGATGCGCGATCTCGGCGTGTCGGGGAGCGAATTGAAGCCGTTTGAAGCGCTTTTGCAGGTTAAGGTAACGCGTGGCGTTCCAGTCAGCGTTCGGTTGGTGGCGGTGCGCAGCCGCAAGTAAATAGTAGCGTAGAGAATTACTGCGCGGGCTGCAACTTCAACTGTTTCGCGGCGTGAATTTGCGAAGCTCGATCAATCTCCGTCTTCGCCTCTTCCTCTCGCCCCAGAGCGCGATACGCCTGCCCCAACAGGGTGTGCGTCATGTAGTTCCCGGGGTCCATCTTTTCGGCGTGTTGCAAATACAGTAGTGAACTCTGAGGATCATTGCGTCGCAGGAGCACCTTACCCATTTGTATGAAGGGTCCCGTGCTCGAGGTATCGAGCGAAATCGCCTTTGCCAGGGCCTCTTGCGCTTGTTGATACTGCCCCGAGCGCGTGTAAACATCTCCCAACCGGTCGTAGACGGCCGAGTTAGCCGGATTGATCTCCCGCTCCTGCTCGAACTCCCGCAGCGCCGTCTCAGTATCCGACTTGTATAAATAAAATTCACCCAGCAAGAGATGTGCAAGGGGGAGCTTCGGTGTGAGCTCAAGCGCCTTCTTCGCAGCCTCGGCGGCGGCTTCGGGCAGGTTCGCTTGCATCAGCATTTTGCCCAATAGAAGATAAGCGGGGCCGGAGTTGGGGGGAATGGCAAACTGATTGGCGAAAGCCAGGCGCGCATCGTCGAAGCGCTGCGAATTGAGGTAGCATAGTCCAAGAACATAGTTAGCGTCCGCATTCGCATTGGGCGTCCATTGCCGGACCCGTTCAAGAAATGGGATGGCTGCCTCTGGTCTCCCCAACCGATAGAGTGCCAGTCCTCGCATCTGCACAGATTCCATGTCCTTAGGGTTTTCATCCATGGCATGTGCGAAAGCCTGCTCGGCTGAGAGCAATTTGCCCGTGCGGTAATAGGCGATGCCCAATTCGTGCTGAACCCCCTTCGCCGATGCTCCGGAGGTTGCGGCTAGTTTCTCCAGCATCGCAATAGCCTCTTGCGGGTCACCGTGCTCCAGTTTTTCGTGAGCTGCGGCCAGAGTCGCTTCGAGACCGGGCTCCGGCGGCGTGGGGTTGGATGTTTGCCCGAGCGCAACTACGTTAGTCAGCAGTAGAAGTACGACCATGGAAAGCGTTCCCATGTTTTTAATTCTAACCACAAATACTCGCCAGTTGAATTCGCCTCGCCGATGATACGATTCGATTATGCGCTGGTGGCGGAGATTTCTTAACAATTCCGCGAGCCCTATCGTTTGCCTTTTCATCGCACTGCTTTCCGCTCAAGCCCAGCAACCCGCTTCTTCGACTGCTGTTTCGATAAAGACACCCGCAACCCCTCCATATCCCGCCAACGACCTTCATCCGGAGCCCGCTTGGTTCATTGACGTGGCCTCTCAGGCCGGGCTCCGCATGGAAAACGTGAACGGGGGCAGCGACACCAAGAAGTACATCATCGAGACTACGGGTAGTGGCGTCGCAATTTTTGATTATGACAACGATGGCTGGCCCGACATATTTCTCGTCAACGGCACTACGCTGGACGCGGGGAAGGCTAGCCTGAAACCAAGCAGCCATCTATTTCACAACAACCAGGATGGCACTTTCTCCGACGTTACTCGGGCCGCCGGGCTTGAATTCACCGGCTGGGGACAGGGCGTTTGCGTCGGCGATTACGATAATGACGGCTTCGACGACCTTTACGTCACGTATTACGGTAGGAACCGTCTTTACCACAACGAAGGGAATGGCACCTTTAAGGAAGTTGCCGCCTCTGCCGGAGTTGCGGGCGACGGCACCGCATGGGGCACGGGTTGTGCCTTTGTCGACTACGATCGCGACGGGAAGCTCGATCTTTTCGTCGCCAATTATGTCCTCTTCGACGTCAAGACCGCACCCAGGCCTGGACAAGGAGTGCTGTGCGTGTGGAAGGGTACACCAGTAATGTGCGGACCGCGCGGCCTCGACTCCTCGGCCAACATCCTCTATCACAATCTCGGCGGCGGAAAATTTGCGGACGTCAGCAAGTCCAGCGGGATTCAGAAGACGTACGGACATTACTGTTTCAGCGTCTCGACTCTGGATTATGACGACGACGGCTGGCCCGATATCTATGTAGCCTGTGACAGCACTCCGAGCATTCTCTACCACAACCTGAAAAATGGAACTTTTATCGACGTCGCCGCCGAGGCGGGCGTTGCGTTCAATGAAGATGGGCGCGAACAAGCGGGAATGGGTTCCACCGTAGCCGACTATGACAATGACGGACGTCCCGACATTTTCAAGACAAACTTCTCCGACGACTCATCCTCGCTTTATCACAATAACGGGGACGGAACGTTCACCTCGACTATTTTCGAAGCCGGCTTGAGCCTCAATACGCGCTTCTTAGGTTGGGGAACGATGTTTATCGACGTTGATAACGATGGGCGCCCGGATATTCTTGCTGTCAACGGCCACGTTTATCCAGAAGTCGATTCCCACCATCTCGGGTCCACGTATCGGGAGCCCAGGCTCTTATATTGGAATGCGGGCAATGGAAAGTTTAAAGACCTCAGCCAGCAATGCGGCCCAGGTTGCACAGAACCGCAGTCGAGTCGAGGCCTGGCGATTGGCGATCTTTGGAATGACGGCCGCATCTCGGCTGTTGTAAACAACATGGGCGGCCAGCCCATGCTCCTGGTGAACCAGGCCAGAAATAAAAATCATTGGCTGGGCGTGGTTACGCGGGGCACGAGCTCAAATCGCGATGGCATCGGCGCCAAGGTTACAGTTTTCGCTGGAGATCATAGGTTTGTGCAGGAAGTGAGAAGCGGTTCCAGTTATATCTCCAACAACGATATGCGTCTTCACTTCGGACTTGGAAACAGTATAGAGATCGATCGCATAGAAGTTCGATGGCCCAATGGCAACATCGAAACCTTTCCCGGTGGAAGCCTCGATCGTTTCGTCACCCTTACTGAAGGTAGAGGTACCATCCCGACTGGTTCGTAAAGAATAATTGTGATTACACCAAGTATGGCATGAATACCGAGTTCTCAAGCTTCAGCCGGGAATTCGGTGAACGGGTGGAAGAACTCAAGACTTCGCCTTTTTTCCTTCCTCACTACCTTGGGCTCGCCCCTTGATGTTGGACTGCGGGAACTTCGCAGTGAAAGTTTTTTCCCTGCAAATTAAGCTACGCCCTCCCAGTGAATCGCTTGACTGGCAGGGCGTTTTAGCATCTGGACGCTCCACAGCAAACCTTTCTCTCATGACCTCTGAGGTCATGGACAGCGCTCTTCCGCTTCTCGGATACTGCGCGTGTAGCAATGACCGCTAAGGAGACAACAAAATGAAAAAGAGCATTTTCAATCAGTGGTTCGCGGTGGCGTTGTTGTTCTCAGCTTTTGTATGGTGGGCGAGCCTTAGCATCCGAGGCGCAGCGGCAATGGGTAATGCCGCTCCTGTGCCATCAAACGACCCGGCCGCTGTCGAGGCTATCAAGCAACTCGGACAGGACATGGGGAATGCAATGGTGGCCGGCGATATCGACAAGCTCAATCAGATCTTCGCCGACGATTGGGCCACCATTGGAATAACCTCGGGCAAAATGATCACTAAGGAGAAGGTTTTAAACGATTTTAAATCCGGCAAGGACAAACTCGTGTCATTCGAACTTGGACCTATCGACGTGCAGGTCTTCGGGGATGTTGCCGTGGCCCATGGCGGGGTCACTGAAAAGAGGGTCCGGGACGGAAAAGACGATAGCGGTGAGTCTGTTTATATGGATCTCCTCGAGAAGCGTTCAGGCAAATGGGTTGTCGTGCGTAGTGCAGGCGCAAGCGTGAAGTGAGGGAATTGGAAAATGGAGGCGAGACTTTTCCGCCCTGAGGTCTGATACCTTGTCGCAGTTTGCCCGTCGAGGACTAGCAGTGTATTTCCATGTTTCGGCGCTCGCACGGCCGAGGTTTTTGTCGCCAACGAGCCGAGGCCGTGATCGCCAGCCGTCGCCAAGACATGGAGAAAAACTCGATTGGACGCTCGGCGATGCCGCGAGCTTCATTCGTACAGTTACTGATCTCCGACGGAGCCGCGAAGCACCGTAATGGATGCCATCGGAAGCTTGTAGAACGTCTCTGCGCCGCCGTTTACCTTCGACCTGGACGGTGGGCCGTCCGGATCTGCGTGGCCGCGGTCCCCGGACCTGAAGGATGATCCGTCGGGATCCGCGTGACCGCCTTCTGCTTCGTGCCACTTGTATTCGGCAGATCCGAAGGTGACGCGATCCACCTGACCGGAAAAGTGCCGGTCGCGTCCGGTTCCGGCGTCGTTGAAAACAACCTTTACTGCGTGGTCATTGAATTGGTCACGGTTGACCAACATTACAGACCACTCTCCGTCCGGACGCTCGACCGCATAGGCCGTGACCAGCAGCGTTCCCGCGGCGTCGGTTACGTCGCTCGACACCTTGAAGAGTTTGTGCGGAGCATCGATCGGTTGAACCCACTCTTTTGTAATCACCTGCGAAGCCATGTACTGAGGAGGATAGCTGATCAGGTTGTAGTGTTCGTCAAGCAGGAGGAGAGGGTAGGCGCCCCAGTGGCCTGGAGAAGGCATGTAGTGGAAATAGTAAGTGGCTCCGGCGCCGGCAGTCATCATGGAGCCAACGTAATCGGCGAGCCACAGCGCACCTTTCACGTTCGAAACCCCGGCTCCGCCGCCGATGTTGCCCTCGGTCATGAAAAACGGAATGTTCGGAGGCAGGCCGTTATCTTTCCAAACCTGAACGATGTGCCTGACATATTCCGGTTCCGCGTACAGGTCGGCCCAGGAATAGGTGGATTTGTCCTGGTAGGGATAATGTTCGAAAGAGAAGAAAGTGAAATCACTTAGCCGGCCGTGAGCTTTGAGATAGTCGAAAAATCGGCCGATCCATGAGACCTTCCCGGCCGCGTCTGGCCAAACTTCAACGTCATCAAACGTTCCTTCGAAAGGTGGACCTCCGAGCTTGGCTTCTGGAACGAGCCGGTGAATCGCGGTTGCAAATTGAACGTACAACGCGCCATAGTCTTCGGGCAGCATGTGCTGCCCATCGGCCTCTTCCCCCATCTCGATCCAGGAGATGGGATAGTGGCGTTTGTACAAATAGGCAATCTCGTTCGCCGCATCCTCGGGTGTGGAATACAACATGGCAATGGGAACCATGGTTGGAAGTCCGCGAGTCACGCCGCTGGTGAAGAAGAAATCGAATCCGACTTGATCTCCTCTCGATTCGTCCATATCAGAAGCAGCATGCCACGGATCAACCGATGAAGGCCAAGTTACAGTCTGACTGCGGCTGGGAAAATGAGTAACGTAGTCGTTGAACTCACCATCCGCCGAGAGAGCTCCGGCATAAAGTTCATTGATCGCATATCCCACGCAGTTTCGTTTGTCAGCGGGAACATGTTTACCTGAATCATGACTGTCACAGGTATTGGAAGATTCCGTCATCCAGATGCGGAGATACCGCACGGGAATCATCCAGGAAACCAGCTTCAGTGTGACCGTGCCGCCCTTGCCTTCGGTGATCGTGCCCAAAGGAAAAGTTTGCCACGTTCCCTTGGTGGTCCCGTCATAGAAGGGTTCCAGTTCGCCGGTCCAGAACTGAACCGAGTAGCGCTTCGCGTAAGGCTCGGCCCACGCAATTCGAATCGCGTTGAGCGGAACTTTGCTGCCCAGGTCGATCATCACCCACTGCGGATGAAGCGAGTCGTCTTCGCCGGTAAATGCTTTCGTAAGGTACGGATTGCTCTTCCAATACGATTTCGTGTCGCCGTCGGTCAGGCGGGACCAGCCGTTTCCATCGCCGCGGCTGAAGCCCCGATGCGGAAGCGGAGCTGCCCACGAATGGCGGATCATCTCCGCCGTCGGTTCCGCATTACCCACAAAGTAGCCCTGTTGTTTCTCCGCATCGCTCCATGTGCCGTTCGGATTCCAATGCCAGGCCTCAACCATCAGCTCTGTGTTCTGGCGATAGGTCACGGTTTGCCATCCCGCACCGAGAATTTCCTTGAGAACCGGGTCGGTCAGCAAGTGGTCCGGGGTTCCAGTCCTCAGTCGATCAATCGCCGCGCCCAGAGAGCGCACGGGACTGAATGTGTTGGCAACGTGGGAAGGTGCGGCGTCAACGGTGATCGTCTGAGCGATTGCCGCGTTCGTTGTCCAACTCACCGTCGAAAAGACGATCCCGATCGCGAAACAAACTGCAAGCACTCGTCCTCTGATGCTCGACACCATTGCTGCCTCCATGCAGATTCCCCCAAGCTGTCGCACTCGAGGAACGACTTCAGATCGGAAGAAGAACTCGTACTTTCATCCAGCGAAACCGTTCTTTTCGCTTTGAAGTCCACGGCCTGCCAGCATGACCGTTTATCTCAGCCGCAGCTGGCGTGTCAACTCTTTTGTGCAGAGCTGAATCGATTTAATACGCGCGTGCTGGAGACGCTTTGTAGTTGGCATTCGAAAGACTAGGCCTTTGGAGCTGTGCTGAAGATCTCGACCAGGCGATCCGCGATTATCTTGTCCTCGCCGTCCTTGAGTTGCCAGACCGCAAAGCCGAAACTGTTCGGATCGCTGGAACGGCCATGATGCTCGCCATGGTTATCTCCGGAATGATTTTCACCTACGGGAGCATCCGGATTGCGCCCCCGCATGCCGCTGGCTCCGGCTCCCATGCTGCCAATCCCGATCGGCCGGGTGTCGGCCAGTTTCTGCATAACTTCCTTCCCGGTGATGCCGAGCTTCAAGGGATCGATCTGCCAGCTGTAACGCGGCGTCACGTTTCCCAAAGCTTGCGGGTTGAACTGCCGCGGAAGCGCGGTCACCCCGAACTTCATTACCGCGTCGGTTATCACCTGCGCGCGTTCGTCATACATTTTCAACGAAGCATCGAGGTCCTGATTCAGGAAGATTTCCAGCGCTTTCAGCATGCCAAAGATGGTCTCTTTGCCAACCTTGCAGCAACGGCCAATGCGATCTTCCTGCGGGCTCATGTTGAGCAGGGCGTAATGGATCAGATCTTCTTTGCCGATCAGGATGCCCGCTGCTTGCGGGCCGCGGATATCCTTGCCGCCGCTGAAGGTGACCATGTCGAAGCCAAGCGCCGGATACTCCCAGAGCCGCTCTTTCGGCGGAACATCCGCTGCAGCGTCGTTGAACGAATAGAGGTTGTGTGCCCGGGCGATTTCAACCGTCTCAGGTCCGCTGACCTTGCCTTTGTCGGACAAAATATTGGTGAAGTGGATCGCAACAGTCTTCGGATTGATGGCAGCAATCATCTCTTCTCGCGTCTCGACTTCGACCAGCTTCGCTCCGGTTTGCCGGATCTGGTGGTCAAACGGATAGCGATGGCTCTTCTGGATGATCACTTCGTTCCGCGGGAAATTACTTGCGTCGGGAATGTCGCGCATGCGGGGCTCAAGGTCTTCGGTCATCATCCCGGCGTAGCCGACCACCATGGCCGCGGCCGCTCCGCCAGTCACCAGGCCGGTATAGCCAGCTGGCGATTTACACAAGTTCGCGATGAACTTACCGGCCGCAATCTCGAGCTCATCGATCAGAACGAAGTGCTCATTCCCTCTGCGGATCAGTTCCATGACTTCCGGCTGCATCACCGACCCGCCGATGACGGTTACGGTGCCATTGATGTTGATGAGAGGAGTTACTCCCAGCTCGGCGTAAATGTTGCCCGTAGATCCCAGGCCCGTAGTGATCGGTACGATGGGGCTGCCATCGACCGAGGGCGCGGACGGCTTGGGTTTCTTCCCGAAGACGCTCGCAGCGCTCAACCTGGCCGGAGCCAACATCGAGCTGCTCGCGGCCCCAAGCGCGGCCAGAAACGAGCGGCGGTTCCAACTCAATTTCAAGCCCATGCGCACCTCCCCCTCTATGCCATTAGCAATTTACCTATCCGCAGACGCCGCGGGCGGATTCACTACCAATGCGCTGCCTACGATTTCAATCAGCGAGTCACCCGGAATCCATTCCAGAGCCATGCAGGCACGGGATGGAGCTTTGCCCGGAGAGAAATAGGTCCCGTAGATCTTGTTCAACGCGTCGTACTGGGCTTTATGTGCATCGAATCGCGCCTTGCCGGTGGGCATGGGGACAGTGTCGGCGAGAGGCAGACAGAGAAAGACCTGGAGATGGATGATGCTGTCCATGGTGCAGCCTGCTCGCTCGACCGATTTCTTAAGCGCGTCCATGGTGCGGGTGACGTGCTTTTCGAAAGGATCCGTTACCAGCACGTGATCCTCCTTGGGATAGCCGTCATTGGAGCCGGTGCCAGAGAAATAATAGATGCCATCGTGTGTATGGTTACTGCCGCCGGTGCGACGAGGTGAATCTCCACCAGGTGAGTTAGCGGGCGTGGGTGTACCAGCTGGAGGAGGAGCCTGCTGAGTTGCGAAGAGTTTCAGCGCGCCCGTTACGAGAGCCGCCATCGCCGCGATCTTGCCAACGAAGTTGCGTCGAGTGTTCATTTCCACAGAATTTCTCCTTCGGGTCGTCGGTCGAGAAAAATCTGACAGCGAGCAATGATAGCGCAGGGGCGAGCGGTCCATAGAGGTTTCAGGATCCGATCGGGGGACACACCATGGCAACCTGGACTTTCGCGGTCTCGAGTGATGTGCTAACCGGAAGCCGCGCGGACTGCGAGGACGTTGTCCGGAAGTCGGGTTCGAGGCGATCGCCATTGATCTTCTTAGCGATTACCAACCCATTTGGCGCATCCGCTCAAGGATGAGCTCGCTGTAGTTATTCATGCGCTCGGGCCGCCGCTTGAGGGGAGCCGGCAGAATCGCGGCGAGTCGCGCCGCCTGTTCCCGGTCGATACTCCGAGCCGCGATTCCGTCGTAGTAACGACACGCCGACTCCGCACCATAAATACCAGGGCCCCATTCAACTACGTTGAGATAGATCTCGAGAATGCGCCGCTTGCCAAGGACGAGTTCGGCAACCGGTACCAGTGTGAACTCGGCACCCTTGCGGAGGACCGAGCGGCCTGTTCCGAAAAATAGATTCTTCACAAGTTGCTGCGTGATGGTGGAAGCTCCCCGAGTGCGACCTCCTTCCAAATCGTCTTCGGCAGCGATTTGGATCTGGTGCCAATCGAACCCGTGGTGCTGATAGAAGCGCCCGTCCTCCGCCGCGACTACAGCGTGCTGGAGATCGGGTGAGATTTGGCTGAGCGGAATAAATTTGTAGCGTTCGTGATAGGGCGTGTGGTGAATCCAGGCCTGCAACTGGCGCTGGATGTGCACCGCGGTTGTCGGTGGGTCGATCCACCGGGCGGCGACAAGGATCAGCACGGCAAGCGACCAAACAAGCACCGCGCCGATGGCAAGCCATCGAACAAAGGAGCGGAGAACTCCCTTGCGAGGCGAGGTCTCGGAGAGTGTGTCTGGCTTTTCAATCACACTTCAGGATAATAGCCTGGGCTGGCTGGCGCTTTTAGCGGTGCTGGACCGACGTTGTCGGAGCGGCCACCTTCAGGCGAGACTACCGGGAGTACAAGAGGAGACAAAGACTAGTGACCACATACAAGGCCGGAACACCGTTGATCGGTGGGGTCAGTCGGTATTGAGCCCGTCCATAGCCCATCGCTAGACCTCTTGGTCGCCGACGACGGCCTGCACGACTTTGACAAAACACAAGATCAGCGGGAGTTTGTCCGAGCTCCGATTCCATGCGATCCCGATGCGCCACAACGACTCCTTCCAGCCCAGTTCATGAAATCGCACGCCCGGCACTTTGAGGCGCTGGGCTGACCTCGGGACCAAAGAGACCCCCAGGCCAGATCGAACCAAATGGAGGATGGTCAAGATTTCGTTTGCTTCCTGAACAACCCGAGGAGTGAATCCCGCGCGAAGGCAAAGGCTTAGAACGCGATCGTGAAAAGTTTTGGAGACCAAAGGCGACACGAAGATAAAACCACTGTTACGAAATCCGTCGATGCCCTCTTTGCGCCGATATTGTATGTCCGCTGAGGTCGCCAAAATCAGATGCTCGGAAAATAGCGGGACACTCATCAGTTTGCGGTCAGTCACCGGCATCCGCATGATTCCCGCATCCAGCCTGCTCTCAATGAGAGATGAGACTTGTGAAGGAGAAGGCAGTTCCCGCATTTGCAGTTCAACTTCGGGGTAAAGTTTGCGGAACCGCAGAATGGTTCGCGGAAGGATTTCAGGTAGTGAAGCGATCCCAAAGCCGATGCGCAGGGTGCCGGCTCGACCTTGAACTGCGGCCTGTGTTTCACGCAAAGCATCCTCGGCGTCCTGCAACAGTTTTGCGGCTTTCGGAAGGAAACTCTTACCAGCATCCGTCAGGGCGACTCTACGACGCGAGCGCACGAAGAGGGCCCCCTTTAGCTTCTCCTCCAGTCTTTGAATCTTTTTGCTGAGTGCCGGTTGGGATAGGAACAACCGTTCCGATGCCTTACGAAAGTGCAGTTCGCCGGCCAGAACCACAAACGCCTGAAGCTCTGAGAATTCAAGGTTCATAATCTCTTGTTATCACACAGTGTATTTTAATTCATTGGACGAAATATAGGATATTTGGCAAGAATGGGGAAAGCGGGGAAAACATGGCAGATCCAGAATGCGGCTACAAATCCCTGCTCGACTTTATTCGATCCGGACCCGGTCGGATTGCGATAGCACTCAAGCACCGCAACTTCCGCCTCCTCTGGATGGGGGCCTTTATGTCCAGCATCGGCACATGGATGCAAAGGGTGGCGCAGGCGTGGCTGATCATCACGATGACGAGATCCCGATCGGCATTTTTTCTGGGATTGGATAGCTTTCTCGGCGAGTTGCCCCTTCTGCTTTTGACGATGGTTGGCGGCGTCTTCGCGGACCGACGGGACCGGCGTCACATGATCCTGATGTCACAAATCATCCAGATGCTAGTGGCGCTGGTGCTGGCAGTGCTGATTTACATGAGACGCATCCACATCGCGCACGTGCTCGCACTTTCCTTGATCGCCGGCTGCGTGCGGGCGTTTGGCGGCCCTGCGTATCAGTCGCTCATCTCCACGCTCGTGGGTAAAGAACATCTCCCCAACGCAATTGCACTCAATTCCATTCAGTTCAACCTGGCGCAGGTTATTGGTCCCATAGCCGCCGGTGCGGCATTCGCCGCGTTTGGCATGGTCGCGTGCTTTGGTTTAAACAGTATTTCTTTCTTATTTGTGATCGCAGCGGTCGTGGCACTGCGGGAGGTGCACGTGCCGCCGACGGCCACCGAGAGCATGCTCGCCCAGTTCAGGGGTGGCCTGCGATTCGTCCAGGGCTCGACGAATTTGGTCACCGTGATGGTACTCGGCTTCTGTGCCGCCTTTCTCGGAGGGCCGCTGCTCACGTTTCTTCCCGTCATCACTAGAGACGTGTATCACCGGGACGTCGGCTTCTATACCCAACTCATGACGTTCTCGGGCGCGGGTGCAGTCGTTGGCGCGCTCATGGTTGCGTGGCTGGGAAAGAACAAGCACATGGGACACATACTGCTGATCTTGCTCACGCTGTTCGGCACGATCATTGCCGGCTTCGGGCTGTCGCGGAACATCTACCTGTCTGCACTGATTCTGTTCACCGGCGGGTCGCTCTTTGTGATGTGTTCTTCTCTCACCACCTCCCTGGCACAGCTTCTGGCGCCGCCGGAGTTCCGTGGACGAGTTCTCTCTATTTATTTGGTCGCGTTTCTAGGCGGCTCACCGCTCGGCGGACTTGCAAGCGGATGGCTCGTCATACGAGCAGGCTCCGCGCCCATGATGTTGCTGGTAAACGGTACGGCGCTCACATTAGTGGCGCTGTATTTCTTGATCCACGGCCAAGACCTCAAAGACGGAGTTTTAGAAACGGGGAGGACGCTATGAACATCGAAACTTTTGTGGGACCTATCCCCGGCAAGCGATGCGTAATAACCAATGGAAAGGAACAAGGACTCGAACGGAGAATGATCGAAAGGAGAACGATATGAATATCAAAAACAAGACGGTCTTGATCACTGGCGCGAACCGAGGCATCGGACGGGCGCTGGTTGAGGAAGCCTTGAGGAGAGACGCAAAACGCGTATATGCGGCTATGCGCCAGCCCTCTCCACATTCCGATGGGCGCGTGACGCTCCTGACCATGGACGTGACCAACCCAGAGCAGATTCGGCGAGCTGTCGAGAACGTCGAATCTCTCGATATCTTGATCAACAACGCCGGCGTGTTCGTGCACGATGACCTAAATGATCGCGCCGGGCTCGACCGGAACCTCGCTGTTAATCTCTTCGGTACGCACGGCGTATCCCTGGCCTTCCTGCCGCTTTTGGCTCGCTCTCAGGGAGCCATCATCAATGTCCTGTCGTTGGCGGCCTTGGCAAGTGTGCCATTCAGCCCAGCCTATTCGATCTCGAAGGCAGCCGCGTTCTCACTGACACAATCGCTGCGCGCTCTCTGGGCTGGGCGGGGCGTGAAGGTTCATGCTGTTCTTGCCGGTCCAGTGGACACCGATATGGCGCGTGACCTAGACGTTCCGAAGACTTCCGCGGAGTTGGTTGCACGAGGAATCTTCGATGGGATGGAGAAAGGCGAAGAAGAGATTTTTCCCGATCCGATGTCTCAGTCCATCGCCGAAGGCTGGCGCAAGGGTACTGCCAAGGCGCTGGAGCAGCAGTTTGCAGCTTTCTTGCCGGACACGGCGAGTGCTGCGTAATGTGTTGCGACCAACCTGCGCAAGCAAAACGTACGCAGGCAAAAAACTATGAGGATGCGAGCTAACCTCGCCACACGTCAACCCGACAGAGGCGTTTCGCATCGAACATCATTCAGATGAGAGGTCAACTATGTGCCCATTCTGTTTGGCAACCATGGGACTAGTGGTGGCCGGTGCGGTCTCAACCGGCGGGCTGGCAACGCTGGCCATCAAGGTGTTCCGCAAGAAGAACCAGGCAGCAGAAACCGCTTCCAACGCGAAGAAGAAGGAGAACTGAAAAATGTCAACCCGCACAATGGATAACCCGAAAGAGCATATCGCTTTGAAGACACCCCCGGTGGTGTCGCCGCAGGAGTGGGAGGCAGCGAGGCAGCGGCTTCTGGTGAACGAGAAAGCCTTGACCCGCTCACGCGATGCACTGGCCGCCGAGCGCCGCCGGATGCCGTGGATGACGGTGGAGAAAAAGTACGAGTTCGAAGGGCCCAAGGGTAAGGTTAGCCTGCTCGACCTGTTCGAGGGTCGCCGGCAGTTGATCGTCTATCGCGCCTTCTTCGAGCCCGGCGTGTTTGGCTGGCCCGAGCACGCCTGCCGCGGCTGCTCCATGGGCGCGGATCAGGTTTCCCACTTGGCCCATCTCAACGCTCGCGACACCACCCTCGCGTGGGCTTCACGCGCATCGCAGGAAGACATTGCGCGTCTGAAGGCTCGGATGGGCTGGGAGATGCCCTGGTACACGATGACCGACAGTTTCGACAAGGACTTCGGCGTCGATCAATGGCACGGCCACAACGTGTTCTTCCGCGACGGCGAGCGCGTGTTCCGCACATACTTCATCAATAGCCGCGGCGACGAGGCGATGGGGACCATCTGGAGCTATCTCGACATTACGCCTCTTGGCCGTCAGGAGACCTGGGAGGACTCGCCAGAGGGTTACCCCCAGAGCGAGCCGTACAAGTGGTGGAACTGGCACGACAACTATGACGCCGAGCCAACGCCTCATGCAAAGTGGGTGGATATAATCACCGATCCTGAAGGAGCCGCGGCTAGAAGGCGCGAAGAAGAGAAGAAAGCGAGCTAAGAAAAGAAAGACGGGTGCCACTTCCTTTACTTTTCGGAGATTTCAGGTGACGCTGCCGGTAGCTGGTTTCTGATAGGACTGCGCCGAATGGGAACTTACGCTCGAACCCGAAACTGAGACCGCGAAGGATGTGATCTTTCCACAAGACGTGGCTTGGCGTGTTTACGAAGGTCATTGATGCTGAAAACAGCTCGGGCATCGGGACTGGTTCGCGGCGATATAGCTTTGGCACTTTCCATCTTCCGCGCCGTTTCCGTGATTGGCTGAGCGCCACTGGATCGGGCACGAGCAAACATCCGCATTGCCACACACACGATTTCCGGTTGCGCCCGAGCCACTACGGGATGATGACCACTCTCCGCCCGTGCTGTTCCTGATGCCAGGCATTAGCCGCTTCAACTAGAGGCACCCGCTCGGTGTCGATGCGCAGCGTACCGCAAGCAATGTTGGACATCAGCTGGCGAACAGCTTCGATCCACATCTCGGGTGACGCTGCGGCGCTGCCAGATCCGGCTCCAAGAATTTCCAACCGAGAGCTTCGCAGCACCGCGGCGGGCAGCGAAATAGTAGGACCCGCGCTCTCCCCAACCACAACCAGCCGGACTCTGGATGACGCTGGCTTCAAATCGCTCCGTGCAATGGCACCGAGAACAGCCTCGGTGGTGGTACCCCAAAGGTAGTCGATAATGACGTCGAAGCCGCGGTCACCAGCTTCGCGAACGAACGCTTCGGTGAGATCCTGGCCGGGTTTCCCCAGGTGGATGGTCGTGTCGGCTCCAAGGTCGTGAAGGGTATTCAGGACTTGTTCGTTGCGTCCAGCCCCAATCACCCGCCCAGCGCCGAGGAGCTTGGCCGTTTGGATTGCGAGTTTGCCCGTGACTCCAGTTGCACCGAGGATTAGGACAGTCTCACCTGGAGCCAGTTGCGCACGCCACACAAGCGCGCCCCAAGCAGACAGGCCAGGGTTTACGACCGCAGCGGCGATATCGTCGTTAACGTTGTCGGGAATTGGAAAACAGCGCGCCCGCGACACGACAGTGCGTTCCGCCATGCTACCGTAAGGCGGCCGGGGGCCACCGAAGTACACCCGCGTACCGTCGTCAAGGCGCCCGACTCCATCGATGCCGCACACGGCGGGAAGTTTGCTATAGGCGGCATAGTGCGCGCCGCTGGCCATTTGCTTGTCGATGGGTTTGAGAGCGGCGGCACGGACGTGCACGATCACCTCGTTTTCTTCCGCAAAGGGTTCTGGGAACTGCTCGAAGTGGGGTGGTTGATTGATGGTATGTAAAACAGCAGCGTTCATGATCGTGTCCTTTCACAATGACTGAATTTACTTCGATCAATACATTCTTCGAACCGTGTGCTTGCTTTTCTCTTTCTTGCTTTTTCGCTCATCTGCCCCGTACTCTAGCTACATTTATGTTGGCCCGCTAACGAGAAGGTGGCGCTGTTTATCGGGAAAGGGTCATTCTCGAAGATTCATGTTCTCGATCCCAAAGAATGTGAACGTGGAGGAGCTGCGTCGTTTCGCCGAGAGCGATGTGCCGGTACTGGCCTTTGCCTTCAAGAGGCGCGCGGCTGAGGATTGGGCGCCCGAGCACAGTCACGCACGTGGGCAGTTCTTCGCGTTGACTCGCGGACTGATGATTGTGGAAGCGGGCAATGAACGGTGGATGTTTCCTTCGCAACGTTGTGCCTGGATTCCCCCCGATTGCTTGCACAAGGCACGTTCGGTGGGAGGCGTTGCCGGCTCCATGGTTTTCCTGTCCCCCGAGATGTGCCGTGGCCTGCCCAAGAAGCCGTGCCTGTTTAGCTCATCAGGATTATTGTTTTCCATCGTTGATCGTGTTCTCGAGTGGAATCCCCGGCAACCACTCGACCCACCGCGGAAGCGCCTAATCAAAGTTCTTCGCGATGAGATTGCGCAGCCTGAACAACAAGCTTTGTGTTTGCCCCTGCCCAGAGACGACAGGCTGGCCGGAGTTGCACGTGCTCTGCTGGATGATGTCGCCGACCACCGCGGGTTGGACGACTGGTCGCATTTTGCTGGTATGTCCCGCCGCACTTTCATGCGTGCGTTTTCCGCTCAGGTGGGTATGTCGTTTGGCCGTTGGCGACAGCAGGCACGGCTGTTCGCTGCGCTTGAAATGCTTGCCCAGGGCGAATCTGTAACGGAGGCGGCTGTTGCAGTTGGTTACGACAGCGTGAGCGCTTTTATTGAGATGTTCCGGAAGATGCTGGGAACCACGCCTCAGATGTACTTTCGAAGTAAGCAAGAAACAGTGCCTAAGTAGTATTTGGGAATCATGAGTCGGCGATCCCGATCGCCGCCACGTTGGCGATTCCTCCCGAGTGACAGACAACCCGGAGTCAGGCCACAAGTCTGCAATCGACAAACGAAATCTCGCCGCTGATCTTGAGTTAGAATCTGAATCGAAATAACTTAGGAGCGCTGTCAAACAGTCTGTAAGACTTTTATGCGGAGGTTCGATTTCTGACCCGCGCCTCCATTCCTCCCAACATTCGCCCATGACAAAACTTTCCCTCGCTCACTTCTGTCACCAGACGACTTGGCGTGCGGTTGTAATCTCCCTGTTCGCCCTATCGTTGACTCCTCGGTCGATTTCCCGTGCGCAAGCAACTCGCCCTGTTTCCGATGACGTCTCGAATTACGTGCGCAGCGAAATGCAACGTCAGCATATTCCGGGCGTGGCGCTTTTGGTCTCGCGCGGCGGCAAGATCGTGCAGGCCGAGGGATTCGGCCTTGCCAACGTTGAACTGCAAGTCCCGGTCAAACCGGACACTGTGTTCCAGTCAGGTTCCGTCGGCAAGCAGTTCGCCGCAACCGCAGTGATGATGCTGGTCGAAGAGGGTAAGGTAGGCCTCAACGATCCCCTCACAAAATATTTCCCCAGCGCTCCACCCACCTGGAAGGAAGTGACGGTACGCGAACTGCTAAGCCACACCGCCGGCTTCGGAGATTATCCCGACACCTTCAATTTTCGCAAGGACTGGACGGAACCGGAACTGCTGAAGCTGGTTGAAGGCATTCCCCTGGCATACCCTCCCGGCACCAAGTGGGAATACAGCAATCTGGGCTACCTGACGCTCGGCATCCTGATTCACCGCGTAACCGGAGAATTCTATGGCGACTTTCTGCAACAGCGGATCTTCCAGCCGCTCGACATGCAGACCACGCGCATCATCAGCGAGGCCGACATCATTCCCAATCGCGCCGCGGGTTATCGACTGGTCAAGAGCGAGCTGAAAAACCAGGAATGGGTCGCCCCCAAGGTGAACACCACGGCCGATGGCAGCCTCTACTTCTCCATTCTCGATCTGGCTAAGTGGGACGCAGCGCTCTACACAGAAAAACTGCTGAACCGCTCAAGCCTCGACCAGATGTGGACTCCTGCGAAGTTGAAGAACGGCCAACCCAACAAGGCCGGCTACGGCTTCGGCTGGGAGATTGAGGACCGTCACGGACACCACGTAATCGGCCACACCGGCTCCTGGCAAGGATTCAAATCCGCAATAGCGCGCTATGTGAACGATCAGCTGACGGTGGTCGTGCTGGCGAATCTAGCCGAGGCCAAGCCGGGAGCAATCGCCGAGCACGTCGCCGATATGTATCTCGCGGACGGAAAAAGCGCGGCTGGCAAAAACTGAGCCTGTTCCTTCGGGCTGCGGCCAAAACGCAAGCCCAGAGCGGCATTCCGCAGTTGAATACGCGCCTAAAGACAGCTATTCTGAAAGTTGACAACTAAGTGGCGACTTCGATGCCCCACCCATCCTGGCAACATACCTGCCGTTTTCTAACGTTAGTCGCGGCGATAATCATAGCCACATTGGCCCACGTCGCAGCTCAAGAAAATCCTCTAGCTGTTCCCGACAAATCCAATGTCTGCTCAAGCCTGGGCCAATACATTTTCGTCGGGGGAACCGCTGGCTTCAACGCTCTTCGCGATGCCGATCAATTCAAACAACTTCTCAAAACTGGCCACGTAGGCCTCTACGAGCATGCCAACGCTATCGACGCAGCGGAGAATCCTCCAAGCATCCTCAGGGCCATCGAAAAAGTGTTTGCCGGCACCGGACCAGGCGAAGCTGAACTCGGACAGGTGGGCTGGAATTACTTCACGCTCCCTCCCAGCTACGACTATTACCAGGAGCAATATATTCAACACGGTCTCGATCCCTCCGAAGCCAATGTGAATACACCGTCCGATTCAGCCGCTCCGGGGCAATTGCAACAAGACGAAGAGCAGTGGAAGGAGTACGTAGACGCGGCCCGAACCGCGGCTATCCAATCCGTAGCGCCGGTAGTTGGCCCGAATGATCAGGACGAGCCAAAGCTAGGCGACAACGTCTTTGCGACCAATCCGTTCTACGCGCTCGAACGCTATGAGGCGCTATACGGCAAAGCCATCGCCTTCGACGTTCCGCCAAACTTCTTTCTCACCGGCGGAAGCGGGCCGGGCTACGAAAAGTTTATTGTGCAAGCCATTCGATGGGGAAACGCCCACGGCCTGCGAACCACAGTGTTGCTTTCTCCCTACCCGTGGCCCACGAATTCTGATGGCCAGCTTGAGACCTTCAATCAATTCACCGGCAATACCTTCAGCCACGATACCCGGGAGTTTGTGCGCCGGCTGCTGAGAGAAAATGCCGTTCCCTCCGAGTGGGCCGTAGACAACTACGAAGACACATATCCCAATGATGCCCCCGCAATGGTGCCCGAAACTGTTCGCAACACTACCACCGAGGTCGGACTGTGGCTGGCCCGTCATGCGCCGGTCTACGTGCGCGGAGAGAATTCTGAGGGCGTGGTCTGTCCTCCTCCGCCGTGCGAGCGAGCAGGAAACGCCCAGTGATCTGTTTCGAAGTTCTGTCGTTCAGGAATTGTCGTTCAGAACTAACTTCAACGCGGCTCAACCAGCATC
>DATHOK010000149.1:0-12955 GCA_035484995.1 Verrucomicrobiia bacterium
AGCCTTCATCAATTTTCTATGCCTGCTCGGCTGGTCGCCTAAGGACAACCGCGAGAATATGTCTCTGCCGGAACTCATCGAGACCTTCTCGCTCGAAGGCATCAACCGTTCGAACGCAGTCGTGAACTTCAAAGAGCCGGTCGCAACTCCCCCTGACGTTGTCGTCCCTCGCGAAGCGAGGGATCTTGGTGTCGCGGCCACCGAGGAAACTTTCGATCCCAAGGCGCTCTGGCTCAACGCCGAGCACATTCGCGGCTTGCCAGTAGAGGATCTGAGCGCCCGCCTGCTGCCCATCGCGCTCGCCGCCGGATTCAAGGTGACGCGAGAAAAGATGTGGCAAGTCACGCCGCTAATCCGCGAGCGCATCAAGCTCTTGCGCGACGTGCTCACCGCCGCCGACTTCTTCTTTGTAGACCAACTGCCGCCCTACGATCCGGCGGAACTCATCCCGCAGAAGGGAGACGCCGCCATGGTTCTGAAGGTTCTTGCGCGGGCCCTCGAAGTCCTGGCGAATGTCGAGTTCAAACACGCCCCCCTGGATCAATCTTTGCGCGCCGCCGCGCAAGAACTGGGAGTGAAAGCAGGACAGATGTTTCAGCCCATCCGCGTCGCGGTTTGTGGCCGCAAGAACGCCCCGCCGCTGTTTGAAACGCTAGAGGTTCTAGGCCGGGAAACCACGCTGGCCCGCATCGAGCAGGCGCTCGAGAAGATCGAACCTTCCATCTAACCGCGGCAACTTGTTCGAGACCGTCCGCCATCGCCAGCGAAAGGAAAAGTTCGATTCAGAGTACGTGCGGCAGCGGCAAGAGAGCCCTCGTCGCTTGATCTTGCGATAAGATCAAAGAGCAATGAATTCATTTTCCCCAAGCGAAGCCGGAGAAAAAGCTGCAGCCGCCTCGCCGTCGCCTGCTCCGTCGAACTTCATCCGCGACATCATTCTCGAAGACCTTAAGACCAACAAGCACAATGGCCGTGTGCAAACCCGCTTCCCTCCCGAGCCCAACGGCTATCTCCACATCGGCCATGCCAAGGCAATCTGCATCGACTTCGGTCTGGCCGACGAATTCGGCGGACATACAAATCTCCGCTTCGACGACACCAATCCCCAAAAGGAAGAAACCGAATACGTGGAGTCGATCAAGGCCGACGTGAACTGGCTTGGCTACAAGTGGGACGGACTTTTTTACGCCTCCGATTATTTCGACCAGCTTTACGAATGGGCGATCAAGCTGATCAAAGATGGCAAGGCCTATGTCGACGACTTAAGCGCCGACGAGATTCGCAAGCATCGCGGAACCCTCACCGAGCCGGGCAAAGACAGTCCGTATCGCAACCGCTCGGTCGAAGAAAACCTGAACCTATTCGAGCGCATGCGCGCCCGCGAATTCCCCGACGGCTCGCGCGTTCTCCGAGCGAAGATCGATATGGCGTCGCCCAATCTCAACTTTCGCGACCCCGTGATGTACCGCATCCTGCACGCCGAGCATCACCGAACCGGCAATAAATGGTGCATTTATCCGATGTACGACTTTGCCCACGGACAGTCAGATTCCATTGAGCGCGTTACGCATTCTCTCTGCACCCTTGAGTTCGAGGACCATCGCCCGCTCTACAACTGGTTCATCCAGCAGCTTGGTATTTTTCCGTCGCGCCAGATCGAGTTTGATCGTCTGAACCTCACCTACACGCTGTTGAGCAAGCGCAAGCTGCTGCAGTTAGTGCAGGAAGGCCAAGTGACAGGATGGGACGATCCGCGCATGCCCACGATCGGCGGCATTCGCCGCCGCGGCTACACGCCCGAAGCGGTGCGCAACTTTGTCGGAGCGATTGGGGTATCGAAGACGAATGGTTCGATCGAGCTGGCCATGCTCGAACACTTCGTCCGCGAAGATCTGAACAAGCGCTCTCCACGTGTGATGGCAGTGCTGCGTCCGCTGAAGGTTGTGATCGACAACTATCCGGAGAATCAGGTCGAAGAGATAGACGCGGTGAACAATCCCGAAGACGCGAATGCCGGCACGCGGAAAGTGCCGTTCTCCGGCGTGCTCTACATCGAGCAGGATGACTTCCGCGAAGATCCGCCGAAAGGATACTTCCGCCTTTCGCCGGGACGCGAAGTGCGCCTGCGCTACGGCTATTTCATCACTTGCAAAAACGTCGTGAAAAACGAAAGGGCCGAGGTGGTGGAAGTACATTGCACCTACGATCCCGCAACGCGCGGTGGCAATGCTCCTGACGGCCGCAAAGTGAAGTCGACCATTCACTGGGTGTCGGCCGCGAATGCCATCGACGCCGAGGTGCGGATTTACGAAAATCTCTTCACGAAAGAAAACCCAGGCGAGGTGGGAGAAGGTCAAGACTTCACTGCAAATCTGAATCCGAATTCGCTCGAAGTAATCGCGCACGCGAAGCTGGAACCGTCGCTGGCCAGTGCCGCTGCCGGCAGCCGGTTTCAGTTCGAGCGTCTCGGCTACTTCTGCGTCGATCCGGACTCGAAGCCGGGCAAGCTGGTGTTCAATCGCACGGTTGCGCTGAAAGACACCTGGGCGAAGGTGGAGAAGAAGCAAACCGCGAAAAGGTGAGGCCACGTGCACTTAGACATTCTCGCGACATTTGTTCCGATCTCTCGCACGGTAATCTCTATGTGCGGCGCGGGCATCCTGCTTCTCCTTATTGCCTCGTGGGCTGCCAGGACCGATATCGCGCAAGCCCGCGGCCTCGACAAGGTCGTGGCCTTGAGCAATTTATGTTTCGCCGCTCCCTTGGCGGTCTTCGGCGCGGAGCATCTTTCGGGCGCAAGATCCATCATGCTCGGCGTGCCCTCCTATATGCCATGGCATTTGTTTTGGGCGTATTTCGTCGGCTGTGCACTGCTCTCCGCGTCGTTAAGCATCGCTACAAGAATTCAGGTCCGCTGGTCAGGCCTGCTGTTCGGAATCATGATGGTTCTTTTTGTGGGGATGTTGCATGTCCCGCGCGCTCTGGCGAGCCCGCAAGATCGGTTTGCATGGACAATTGTTATCCGAGAAATGTCATTCGCGGGCGGAGGCTGGATTCTTGCGGGAGAAGGCATGCGCGAGCACGGCAGCGGACAAGGTGGGAAAAAGCTCATTACCGTCGGCCGCGTGCTGGTCGCGATCGCCGCTATATTTTTTGGTATTGAGAACTTTCTGCACACAGCGAACGTTCCCGGAGTCCCGCTCGAAAAACTCATGCCCGTCTGGATTCCGGCGCACGCGGTAATCGGCTATCTGACAGGCGTGATTCTCTTCGTCGCCGGAGTGTCCATACTGGTCGGCAGAAAAACGCGGATGGCGGCAACCTATCTCGGCACATGGCTTGTGCTGGTGGTCTTGTTCGTCTACGGGCCAATCCTGATTGCGGCGCTGGCCGATCCGAGCACCGGCGTCAAAGTTGAGGGGATCAACTATTTCTTCGACACGATGTTGTTTGCGGGAGCGATTCTCGCGGTCGCCAGCGCGGCGCCGCGTACCGATTAACACTTGATTCCTAGTTATGCACGTGCGGGCTCTGCGCGGGGTTGGCGTGGTGCTCGGGCGGTTCTTTCACGACCTTCACTTCAAAACTCACCGGCAAGTTCTTCGGAGGATAGCAGGCGGCATTATCACAGGCCTGATAGCGCAGGACGCCGTGCATCACGTATTTCCCGGGCACGACCGAGTGCAGCGGATGCACTCCCACGGCGATGGTGAAGTCTCCGCTATAAACATTCAGCGCTTCGTCGGGCGAGAAAGGGAAACTCCGATCTTTGCCCGCGGGATATTGAGTCTTTCCCAGGACAATGTCCGTGGGAACGTCGATCCTCAAGGAGGTCGGGATGAGGAATTCCGACTTGGGAGTGTTCGAGTTGATGTGGTAGCCCGGCGGGACGCGAAAATTCAAGTTCACCATGGTCTGCGCGGCGCGGGGGGCTGTTGTCAGCGGCACCGCGGCGAAGGCGAGGGTCGGAGCTTTGCCGGCGGTTTGCGCTCCGCCAGGAAGCGCGCTCAATGAAGCAATGAGCAGGAGCAATCCCAACGTCGTTCGCTGTTTCGTGCGTCGGCGATTCGTCTTGTGATTCATCTTTGCTAGTGTCAGCGAGAGCGGGCCGCGAGTGAAGCGCGCTCCATGAAATAGTAGAGCAATCGCCGCCTGAAGTGCTGTTACTTCAGAACAGGGCCGTTCTCCCCTGCTTGATGCACCGACGCTTCGCTTTTTGCGGCTTGCGTATCGAGCGCCTTCCTGACTGCATCCTCGATTTCCGCCTTGCCCCTCAGCCCGATAATTTTGTCGACGATCTTGCCGTCCCGCGAAATCAGGAAGCTTTCCGGCAACGCCGGAACCCCGCCATACTGGTCGCCCACCGATTCTTTTCCAATCAGAATGGGATAATTCACGCCCATATCTTTGGCGAACTTGCTGATGTCTTCCTTGCTGGCGTCATCCATTGCCACGCCGACAATCTGCAATCCCTGCGAGCCGTACTGATTCTGCAGATCAACGAACCAGGGCATTTCGATTTTGCACGGGCCGCACCAGGTGGCCCAGAAGTTAAGCAGCACCGCCTTGCCGCGAAGGTCGGAAAGGCGGAGAGATTTGCCATCAAGCGATTCCAAAGAAAAATCGGGAGCGAGAGCGGACTGGGTGAGTCGCGGCGCCGAACCGGCTCCAGTGCGCCGCGCCTGGTGATAGCCGAAGTAAAGCATCAGCGCCGCCACGAACGCCACCACTACCAGGATGAGAGGGTTACGGCTCCCTTTACTGGGTGGCTGGTCCGGGCTCGGGTGGACTCCGTTGGAGACCGTGGGCAGCGCGGGCGGCTGTCCCGTGCTTGGTACGGGTTCGATGGTGCCGGGTGATGTTTCCATTTGCAAACTCCTTATGCGCAACCAAATCCTAAAAATAGATTACTCCCCAACCGACCTATAAGGCGAAGCGGTTGAGGAACGAAAGCCAATTCGAAATCAAAGTAAAACGGCCAATCACAAGCAATACTCCAAGCGCGATCAGCAAGCCGCCGCTGGCAACCTCCAAAGCATGCATATGGGAGCGGAAGCGGCTGTAGAACTTCAGGAAACGCTCCATCAGAAGAGCGGTCAGCAGGAACGGCATGGCAAGTCCGAGTGAATATACCGCGAGCAGTAAAGCACCTTTGACCAGAGTGCTTTGTTCCGCGGCGACAGCGAGAATTCCTGACAGAATCGGGCCCAGACACGGAGTCCAGCCGAAAGCAAAGGCGAAACCGATCACAAATGCACCCAGAGGAGTGCTGCTGCCTTTCACATTGTGCAAGCGGGCATCGGTATAGAGGGCTTTGATCTTGAAGAGGCCGGTCAGGTGCAATCCGAAAATGATGATGACGACGCCAGCGATCCTCGCCAGCACGTGCTTGTACATGCCGAGCACTTGGCCGACACTGGTTGCCGCCAAGCCGAGGGCGATAAAAACTACGCTGAAGCCGAGGATAAACACTACGGAATTCACCATCACTCGGCGCATCAGGTTGGCCTGTGGTGCCTTTAGTTCCTCCAAACCAACGCCGGAGATCATAGAAAGATATCCCGGCACCAACGGCAGGACACAAGGCGACAGAAACGAAGTTAGGCCGGCAAAAAAGGCGAGAATTATCGAAGGAGATGGAATGGTCGACATGCGTCTTTAATTCTACCTGCCGGAGTTCTTCTCCGTAATCAATGAGACGATTGGAATGGTGTTTAGTTGCATGCAGGCGCCGAATTTCTATCTGGCGTTATTTCGCCGGCGCCTGGGCAGGCGACGCGTCGGATGGCTCGCCCAGCTCAGGTGTAGACCCCGACAGCATCTTGCGCAGAAACCCGAGGGGCATGACGGCCGTCAATACGGCGCGATCGCCGCCGTCCGTTACTTTCAGACTATCGAAGAACGCTTTCACATCGGGATCGGTGCCGCGGGCTCCGACGGAGGTTTCCGCAGAGCGTGTCAGACCGACGAAGACGTTTACCTTATCCGTGACGGCGCGCGCCTCGTCGGGCGTCCCGGTAAAGGCTTCGGCGCGGAGGTGAACCGCGTCAGCTCTTAAGTGAAGCGGGCTGAGATAGCTTCCTGAGACGACGAGCGTAGCCGGGCCGGCAAACATTGTTTTCCAATCGCGAGCTTCAGGTGAAGAGGGATCAACGCGCGCCACCACCCAAGCCAGACTGCCAAGTTGAACGTGCTTGAAGTATTGCCGCAAGAGCGACGGGCCTCCAAACGGCGAAGCCAGCCGTTTCGACCGGTCGACGATTCCCCGGATGACGGCCGGGTCGTCGTGATTGGAGGCGGCCACGGAATCGGCGCTCAGCACCGCGACCCGCAACGATCTGCCTTCCAAGACAATCGTGAAGATATCGACCGAGTGATAGCTTTCGACCGACTGGGCGATCTGCCGCAGATAGGCAGTGACGCGCTCGCCTTGAAATCTTCCTTCGAGCACCTCAGAAAAGCGCACCTCTGGAGAGGAACTGCCGGTTCCTCCGCCTGGCCAACTCGCCGGGTAGTGGACGGCAAAGGCGGCTTCGTCGAGATCGCGTTCGAACTCAAAACCGGTATCGCGGATGAAGCGTTCGTACTCCGGATCGTGGCTGACGGAAGGCAGCTTCTTTCCCGCGTTCAGTTTCCGCGCCCGGCCGAGATCGAGGTAGAAAAATGCGTCCCCCCCGGGCAATAAACGGGCGGGCTCCGGAGGAGCGTGCTTGCGCAGTTGGACCGCAAGGGTCACGGCCGCGGCAACGACCACGACGACCAGCGCGATGGGGAAGGTTCGCCTAATTCGCATGGAATGCGGTCAGGGAAGAAATGATAACACCGGGCGGAGGGCGTGTCAGAAGCTAAGAGTCGAGAGTGGGCTTCGCTCAGTTCTTCAGAGACAGTGAAGCAACATCAAAGCCGTAATTGGCGGCTACAATGGTCGATGACCATGAAAAAGACGCTACGCTTCATAGCAAGAACAGCCGCCTTACTCCTCTGTGTTGGTGTCACCCTTCACTCGTTTGCTCAGTCCCGCGTTGTCCAAGCTCAAGTTCACTCATCCGGTTTGGATCGTAACCTCTTCGGGGATTCGTCCGATCAACCTGTCGGGATCTACCTTCCAGCCGCCTACGCTGCCGAGCCGCAGCGGCGCTTTGCTGTCATTTACTTCCTACACGGCTACACCGACACGCCGGCACTGAAGGTTGCTGAAATCGTCCAGCAGATGATGGATAAGCAAATTGCGGCGCACGCGGTTGAACCGATGATCATTGTTGCGCCCAACGGGCTGAACAAGTTACTTGGAAGTTTCTACACGAATTCGTCCGCCACTGGAGATTGGGAAGACTACGTGGTTCGGGACGTCGTGGCGTATGTCGATTCTCACTATCGCACCCTCGCCTCTCCCGACTCTCGCGGGATCGGCGGACACTCCATGGGTGGCTACGGCTCCCTCATGCTTGCATTCAAACACCCAGATGTTTTCGGCTATGTGTATGCAATGAGTCCGTGTTGCACTATTTTGGCGGGGGATCTGGCGCTAGGCAGTAAGGTTTGGGAACAAGCCCAGAGCGTGAAGGCGGTATCGGAACTGCCTGGCATGATCGAACATGGCGAACTATTAAGCGCAGCTATGCTCGCGGCGCAAGCAGCCTTTACTCCAGACCCCCAGAAACCATTCCCTTTCTCTGATTCACCAGTCCGGAGGGACGGCAATCATTGGGTCCCTGACCCCGTGGTTTTCCCGGAATTCCAATCCCACATCGTGGTGAACGCAGTTCCCGGCCTGCTGCCAAAAATCTATAAGCTGAAGGGCATCTACATTGATTACGGTGCTCAGGACGAGTACACCCACATCCCAGTAGGAGCGCAGGCCTTATCGGCCGAATTGTCGACAGCGGGCGTTCCACATGTGCTCGACGTTTACGAGGGCAATCATTCCAGCAGAGTGCACGCGCAATTCGAGACCAAGGTGCTGCCCTGGTTTTCGACGCACTTGAAGCAATAGATCGACTCGTACGTGCGCCGAGCAGAAGAGCCCTCAAAAAACCAGCTGTCGGTTGCGTGAAATTTACCCGTTGTGATAACTTAACTAATTGTCCCGGACATCTGGAAGGGATCAAAGGGTATACTTGTGCCCGGAAGAGCACTTGTCCCCGCAATGCTGGCGTAGCTCAGTCGGTAGAGCACCTGATTTGTAATCAGGGGGTCAGGGGTTCAAATCCCTTCGCCAGCTCCAGTATACGAAGGTCAGGAAACGAAAGTCAGGAAACGAACTTCCGGCAGGCAGCGGAACTCTTAGGTGGCGCAACAGGTTTTTCCAACACACTTCATTCGGAAATATTCCGGCGTGCAGTGATCTTCGCGCAGTAAATCGTGAGCGCGATTCTTGGTTTCCCTGAGTTGCGAAAGTGGTTTGCGAAGTCTGGTTAGCGAAATTGCAGCTTGGTGGACCAGAGTAGTGTGCTGCCACGCTCTGCCGATTCGCGAGTTGGCGGCTCGATGAAGCGAGACGGCTCCATCGCCCGGCGGGTTTGCACAGGTGGGTGAGTGGTTAAAGCCAACAGACTGTAAATCTGTCCCTCCTAGCGAGGTACGAAGGTTCGAATCCTTCCCTGTGCACCAGATATGTTGCGTGAGATTCGAGTGACTTGATTTGAGTGACTTGATTCGAGTGATCAGGAAATATGAGTCGCTTGGCAATGGCGTTGATCGCGTACCTGGCTTTGGGTGCGCTGGCGTTTACCACGCTGAGTGATTCGCGGATCCGGTCGCTGACGCTGCTGATTCTGGCCATGTTCGCAATCAAGAGTTGGGTGCGCCGCAAGGATGTGCTGCACCCGGATGGCGATGGCGAATCGGAGTGAGGGGCCGCGGTAGGGAAGACAGTTCTTGGCCGATGTAGCTCAGTTGGTAGAGCACTCCCTTGGTAAGGGAGAGGTCATCAGTTCAATCCTGATCATCGGCTCCAGATTGGTGAAGAGCGTCGAGGCAGTAAGGGCGGGAGTAACTCAGTGGTAGAGTCACAGCCTTCCAAGCTGTTGGTCGCGGGTTCGATTCCCGTCTCCCGCTCCAGAGTTTTGGTTCAGGGGTTGTGATGGCTTTCGAGCAGGCTACGATCAAAGTTGAGAAGCAGCAGGAATTCGCGAAGCTGCAAGCCGCAGTGGAGCAGGCGTTCCTGCCCGAGAGGGTGGAACGGTTCCTGAAGCAGTTGGACCGCAAGGGAATTCGCGTTCGGGAGTTTGACGCCGTGTTGTCGGCTCGAACGCTGGAAAATGCCGTGGGCGGATCCGCGGCGAAGTCTGATTTGAGTGCGTGGCAGTTGTATCAGGCGTTGCCACTTTCCGATCAGGCGCAGATGCGCGAGTTTTATCTGTCGAAGCTGGAAACAGTCGACATCGCGCTGCGGCACAAGTTCAAGAAGCTGTATCAGTATTACTGAAGAATAAGCGAGGCTCGGCAATTTTATGGCGAAAGAGAAATTTGATCGAAATAAGCCGCACTGCAATGTAGGGACGATTGGTCACATTGATCATGGCAAGACTACGTTGACGGCGGCGATCACCAAGGTGTTGCAGAAACATAATCCGAAGATTGTGTTCCGGTCTTTTGACAGCATTGATAACGCTCCGGAAGAAAAAGCTCGCGGAATCACGATTGCTACGGCGCACGTCGAGTATGAGACGGCGAACCGGCACTATGCGCACGTCGACTGTCCCGGCCACGCGGATTACATCAAGAACATGATCACGGGCGCGGCGCAGATGGATGGCGCGATTCTGGTGGTTGCCGCTACTGACGGTCCGATGCCGCAGACGCGGGAGCACGTGCTGTTGGCGCGGCAGGTGGGTGTGCCTTACATCGTTGTGGCTTTGAACAAGTGCGACGCCGTTGATGATCCTGAGCTGCTGGATCTAGTCGAGCTCGAAGTGCGCGAACTGCTGAAGAGCTATAAGTTTCCGGGCGACGATGTGCCGGTGATTCGGTTGTCGGCTCTTGGTGCGCTGAACGGGGAAGAAAAGTGGGAGAAGCAGATCGACGCGCTGATGGACGCGGTCGACAAGAGCGTGCCTCAGCCGGCGCGCGAGTTGGACAAGCCGTTCCTGATGCCGATTGAGGATATTTTCTCGATTCAGGGTCGCGGCACGGTGGTGACCGGGCGCATCGAGCGCGGGAAAGTGAAAGTCGGCGAGGAAGTGGAGATTGTCGGCTTCCGCGACACGCGCAAGACTGTCGTCACTGGCGTCGAAATGTTCAAGAAGCAGTTGGACGAAGGGCTGGCTGGGGACAACGCTGGGCTGTTGCTGCGCGGCATCGCGAAGGAAGATGTGGAGCGCGGCATGGTGCTGGCGAAGGGTGGATCCATTACTCCTCACACCAAATTTAAAGCTGAGGTTTACATCCTGACGAAGGAAGAGGGTGGACGGCATACACCGTTCTTCAAGGGGTATCGTCCGCAGTTTTATTTGCGTACTACCGACGTGACTGGAGTGGCTGAGCTTCCGGCAGGAACTGAGATGGTGATGCCGGGGGACAATGTTTCGCTGGTGATTGAGTTGATTACGCCGGTAGCGATGGAGAGGGGGTTGCGGTTTGCCATTCGCGAAGGTGGTCACACGGTGGGTGCGGGAACGATTTCGGAGATTGTGCAGTAAGGAAGAAAAGAGCGGAGCTTCGCTCCGCGGACGGCCGAGGTCGGCTGTCCCCACATAGGCAAGACAGTTCAGCAAGAGGGAGTTTTGAGCGATGCCCCGAGAAATTGTTACGTTGCAGTGCGGTGATTGCAAAGAGCGGAATTATTCGACGACCAAGAACCGGAAGACGACGACGGAGCGGCTGGAGTTCAAAAAATTCTGCCGCCGTTGTCGCAAGCACACGCCGCACAAGGAAGTGAAATAGCAGGGGCCAGGGTTCAGGGCTCAGGGGCTAGGAACTGACCCCGGATCCTTGGGCCCTGATCCCTGGTTTACAGGGGCGTAAGCTCAACGGTTAAACTGCCGGTCTCCAAAACCGGACTTGGGGGTTCGAATCCCTCCGCCCCTGCCAGATTTTTTGCAAGGACGACGGGAAGGCCAGGAGCAGTATGGGAGTGGAAACGAAGAAGATGGCAAACTCAATCGCAACCGCCGGCGAGAATTTTGGAGACCGGCTGAAATCCTGGCCGGAGCGGATCAAATCGTTTTACAACGACGTGCGCACCGAGATGCGCAAGGTCACGGCGCCGTCGTGGAAGGAAGTGCGCGCTACCACTGCGGTTGTCGTAGTGACGGTATTTATTTTTGGCGTCTACTTTTGGGTGATCGACAACGTGATTCAGAGGGGCGTTTCGTTTTTGTACAGCTATTTCGGGAGCCACTAAGTCGAAGAGCAGGCTGGAGCTTAACTTGATCATGCAGGACGAAGAAAAAAACGAAGCTGCTGCAGGTAGCGAGCAGCCGCCCAGCGCGGAGGGTGTTGCCGCAACCAGCGAGCCGCCTCGCAATCCGAACATGAAGTGGTACATCATCCACTCTTATTCCGGGTTTGAGCGCAAGGTGAAAGAGTCACTGGAGTCGCGGGTGCAGGCTTTTGGGCTGCAGGAGAAGATCGGCAAGGTGCTGATCCCAACCGAATCTGTCACCGAAGTGCGCGGCGGCAAGAAGTACACCTCCGAGCGCATGTTCTATCCCGGCTACGTGCTGGTGGAAATGGACATGGACGATCACGTCTGGCACGTGGTGAAATCCACGCCGCGTGTGACCGGGTTCGTGGGTACTGGGCAGCAGCCCACGCCGCTTTCCGATGAAGAAGTGCAGCACATTGTTTACAAAGTCGCGGACAGCCGCGAGAAGCCCAAATTGAAGGTCAAGTTCGAGAAGCAGGAGCAGGTGCGCATCACCGAAGGGCCTTTCGCTACCTTCACCGGAACTGTCGATGAGGTGAATGAAGATCGCGAGACGCTGAAGGTGATGGTAACGATTTTCGGCCGCTCGACGCCGGTGGAGTTGGAGTTTAACCAGGTGGAGAAAGTGGCTTAGGAGTTTAGTAATTGGGTGATTTTGTAATTGAAAACCGAAGGAAATCTTAGATGGCAAAGAAAGTAACAGGTTTCGTAAAGTTGCAGATCGCGGCGGGCAAGGCTACTCCAGCGCCTCCGGTAGGTCCGGCGCTCGGACAGGCGCAGATTAACATCATGGAGTTCTGCAAGCAGTTCAACGCTCGCACGAATCAGAAAGAGATGGAGGGGCTGATCATCCCGGTCGTGGTGTCGGTTTATAGCGATCGTTCGTTTACCTTCATCACCAAGACGCCGCCGGCTTCGATTCTGCTGAAGCGCGCGGCCGGCATTGCCAAAGGGTCGGGTACGCCCAACAAGGACAAGGTTGGCAAAGTTACGCTGAAGCAGGTGGAAGACATTGCCAAGCAGAAGATGCCTGACCTGAACGCTGCCTCGATTGACGCTGCGGTTAAGAGCGTTCGCGGGACGGCGCGGTCGATGGGAATTGAAGTGGTTGGGTAATAGCGGAGCTTTGCTCCGCGGACGGTCGAGGACGGCCGTCCCCCACATCGAGTTTGAAGTCGAAAACACTACGGCTCTTCGAAACAGCGATGAGCGGTGGGAGACGAGGAAAGTGAAATGAAAAAAGAAGGAAAGAACATAGCCAAGGCGCACGCCGCGGTCGAAAAACGCCCGTATCTGCTGCAGGATGCGGTCCCTCTGCTGCAGAAGGTCAAGTTTGCGAAATTTGATGAGACCGTTGAGATTACTTTGCGTCTCGGCGTAGATCCCAAGCACGCCGACCAGATGGTCCGCGGCACGGTGGTGTTGCCGCATGGGTTGGGCAAGTCAAAGAAGGTTTTGGTAATCGCTTCGGGCGACAAGATTAAGGAAGCTGAAGCCGCGGGCGCTGATTTCTTCGGCGGCGAAGAGATGGTCGAGAAGATCACGAAAGAGAACTGGACCGACTTCGACGCGCTGATCGCCACTCCG
>DATHOK010000150.1:0-25575 GCA_035484995.1 Verrucomicrobiia bacterium
AGTTCGGTTCTGCAATCCCTGGCGCCAAGTTTGTCTGTCTGGCGGATTATGCGAATTCTCGCGGAGCCGCCGATATGGGGTTGTATCCCGATCTGTTGCCGGGATATCACCCGACGAGTGGAAGCAGCCGGTTCCATCAGGAATGGGGGGAAATCCCGAAGGTCGCCGGCCTTGATTTGGATGGCATGTTGGAAGCCGGGAAGGCGGGCGCGTTAAGGGCTGTTTATGTTCTGGGGTCGAATCCTGTCGGACGATTGAAGATCGATCCGTTTGTTTTCTCGAAGAGCTTTGTCGTCGCGCAAGATATGTTTCTGACCGAAACCGCGGTGATGGCCGACGTGGTGTTGCCGGCCGCGAATGCTTACGAAAAGTCGGGAACATTCACCAATACTTGCGGCGACTTGCAACTGGTGAAGAAAGCCGGCGAAGTCACGGACACGAAAACTGATTTTGAGATGATCGTACGCGTCGCGGATGCCATGGGATTCGATGTACGCCGGCTGGTGCCTTTCGGCGGCGGCACCTATGCTGACATGGGCCAGTCTCGCGGGGCACAGTCGGGCGAGGCTGACCGTCATGCGGTGTGGCTTGAAGCGCATGGGCTGGAGCCGAAGATGAGCCCGTTTGATCCCACAGCGATTCTGGACGAAATTCAGCGGCTGGTTCCGGGCTATGACGTGTCTCGCATGAATCTGCTGGCGGGGAACAGCCAGCATACGTCGCTGACCGAGGCTGGGCCTGGAGTGGCGCATCAAACAGAGGCGATCGCTCCCGCGAACGATACTCTTTTCAGTTCTGGAACCCTGGGACGTTATTCGCGCGCGTTGAAGTCGGTGATGGAGAGTCACGAGGTCAAGCCCGCTGAGGTCGCGGCGGACTGATTGTCGAGCATTAGAATTCCGGCATTTTGGAGAGCAAGGCATTGTCGGTTGGCGTTTTCATACTCGTGTCGGTGATCAAGTCGATGATTGTGCTCGTCGTGCTGCTGACGGCGGTTGCGTACACGGTTTGGCTGGAGCGGAAGGTCGTTGGCCACATGCAGAATCGATGGGGCCCGACGCGGGTTGGGCCGTTTGGATTGCTGCAGCCCGCGGCTGACGGCATCAAGTTTTTGTTCAAAGAAGACCTGACGCCTCCGCACGTTTACAAGCCGCTTTTTCTGGCGGCACCGATGATGGCGCTGATTTTTGCTCTGACCTCAATATCGGTGATTCCGTTTGGCAATAGCTTCACGCTAGGTCCGTTCACCGTGCCCCAATTCCTGCCGTTCCATTGGGGTGGTGCCGTAATTGGACCGTACAGCATTCCGTTCCAGATTACCGACGTGAATATTGGGCTGCTGCTGATTCTGGGCGTTACTTCGCTGGGAGTGTACGGGGTTGCCCTGGCGGGATGGTCCTCGAACAACAAGTATTCGCTACTTGGAGGACTTCGCGCGAGCGCACAGATGGTGAGCTATGAAATTGCGCTGGGACTCTCGCTGGTTGGAGTCCTGATCCAGTCGGGCAGCTTTAGTCTGCGCGCAATCGTCGATGCGCAGGGAGGACGCTTCCTAGGATTCATTCCTCGCTGGAATATTTTTCACGGACAGTTCATCGGCTTCTTCATTTATTTGATGGCGGCGTATGCCGAAACTAATCGCATTCCATTTGACATGCCAGAGGCGGAAACCGAACTGGTCGCGGGATACCACACCGAATACAGTGCAATGAAGTTCGCCATGTTTTTCATGGCCGAGTATTCCAACATGATCACGGTTGCTTGCCTGGCCACGCTGCTGTTTTTCGGGGGATGGCACGGACCGTTGTTTGGACCTCCTTTGCTGCGCTCGTTGCTGCCGGTGTTCTGGTTCGGCGCGAAGATTTTCTGTTTTCTCTTTCTTTATATCTGGGTGCGTGGGACGTTGCCACGCTTCCGCTATGACCAACTGATGTCTTTCGGCTGGAAGTTTCTGCTGCCGCTGGCGATTGCGAATCTGGTGGCAACGGCGATTGCCGTAGCCTGGTAAGAGCAGCTGTCAGTACCCAGTACCAGTTGCCAGCAAGAACACTGGGCTTGACTCGGAACGGGGTACTGGCAACTAGGTCGTGAATTCATGAGTTTCCATCTCATACTTTTTCTCGCGTTCGGAGCAGTTTGCGTGGCTGGGGCGGTTAACCTGCTGGTGCAACGCCATCCCATCAACAGTGCGCTGTCGCTGATTGCGGTAATGGCGGCATTGGCTGGCGAATACCTGCTGCTGGGCGCTGAGTTTGTCGCGGCGGTGCAGGTTATCGTTTACGCCGGCGCCATCATGGTGTTGTTTGTCTTTGTCATTATGCTGCTGAACGCAGGCGAAGAAGAGCACACCAATGGCAGCCGGGTCGCGCTTCTATTGGGTGTGCCGGGAGTGCTAACTGGGAGCGTGCTGGTGGCATGGGTGGTGCTGCAGCATTCCGGGGCTGAAGCCGTGCCGATCGGCGCACTGCCGGGGCATCCTACCGATATTGCCCAGCTTCTTTTTCACGATTTCCTCTTGCCCTTTGAAGTCACTTCGGTGCTGATTCTGATCGCCATCATGGGCGCCGTGGTTCTGGCCAGCAAGCCGGAAACGCCGGCGGGGGAGACGGACTGATGGTTCCCTCATACATTCCGCTGTCGTATTACCTGCTGCTGAGCGGATTTCTATTTGCCTGCGGCGTGGTTGGATTTCTGATCAAGCGCAACATCATCACCATTTTCATGTCGATTGAGCTGATGTTGAACGGGGTGAATCTTTCGTTTGTGGCGTTTGCGGCGCACTGGCATGCGCTTGCGGGGCAGGTATTTGTTTTCTTTGTGATGGTGGTGGCGGCGGCGGAAGCGACTGTTGGACTGGCGATCATTATCGCGGTGTATCGCACGCGCGAGACTTTGAACGTGGATCAGGTGAACCTGCTCAAGCTATGAACCCGAATCTCAATTTATGGCTGATCCCGGTTCTGCCGCTGGCGGGCGCTGCGATCAACGGCTTTCTCGGAAAGAGGTCTTCGCGGCAGGCCGTCAGCGCCGTCGCGTTGGTCTTCAGCGGCGCAGCTTTTGCGATGACGCTGTGGGTTGCGATCCGATTTGCTTCGCTGTCACTTCCCTACCAGGAGTTTGTTGCGCACTGGATCCGCATCGTCGGCTTCAGGGCGGACTTCGCCTTCTATCTGGACCAGTTGTCTTTGGTCATGTTGCTGGTGGTTACTGGAGTCGGCTTCCTGATTCATATTTACTCCGTCGGCTACATGTGGGACGACCCCAGCTACTACCGCTTTTTCAGCTACCTGAACCTGTTCATGTTTTTCATGCTCACGCTGGTGCTGGCAAACAACTACTTGCTGATGTTCATCGGGTGGGAGGGAGTGGGGCTGGCGTCCTATCTGCTGATCGGATTCTGGTTCACGAAGGATTCCGCGGCGTCGGCGGGCAAGAAAGCGTTCATCGTGAACCGCATCGGTGATTTCGGGTTTCTGATCGCGTTGTTCCTGCTGATCAAGCACTTTGGATCGCTAAGTTTTGATCAAGTGTTTCGCAGCATCTCTCCTCTGGGCGTGGAGACGGCGGGTGCAGGAACGCTCACGGCCATCGGCCTTTTGCTTATGGTGGGTGCTGCTGGCAAGTCGGCACAGATTCCGCTGTACGTGTGGCTCCCCGATGCGATGGAGGGTCCCACGCCAGTTTCGGCGTTGATCCATGCAGCGACCATGGTGACGGCGGGCGTTTATATGGTTTCGCGTTCGCATGTAATTTTTGAACGGGCCCCTACTGCGCTGATGGTTGTGGCGATTATTGGAACGCTGACCGCATTTTTCGCGGCGACGATCGGCATCGCTCAGACTGACATCAAGAAAGTTCTCGCCTACTCAACTATTTCGCAGCTCGGTTACATGTTCATGGCTTGTGGAGTTGGCGCTTTCTCGGCGGGAATTTTCCACCTGATGACCCATGCGTTCTTCAAGGGCCTCCTGTTTCTCGGTGCCGGTTCCGTGATTCATGCTGTCGGTGGCGAGCAGGATATGCGCAAGATGGGCGGGCTCAGGTCGTACATCCCGTGGACGTTTCTCACGATGTTCATCGCGACGCTGGCCATCGCAGGCATTCCGCCGCTGGCGGGATTCTGGAGCAAGGACGAAATTCTCTGGAAGGCTTACCAGGTTAGCTGGGTGTACTGGGGAGTCGGCGTAGTTACTGCGTTCATTACTTCTTTTTACATGTTCCGCCTACTGTACATGACGTTTTTCGGCGACTACCGCGGAGGCCAGGAGCACGAACACGGCTCCCACGGGCACGATGCGCATGGACATGGCGAACCGCACGAGAGCCCGACGGTCATGCTTGTGCCTCTGATGATCCTGGCGCTGCTGTCTTTGTTCGGAGGGTTTGTAGGGTGGGGTCACCATTTCGAGCATTTTCTCGCGCCGGTGTTGGGCGGAGAATCTGCGAGCGAAGCCGCAACTAGCATCACTGAATGGGTACTGATGGGCATTTCGATTCTGGCCGCCGTGTCGGGATGGATGTTGGCCCATCTGCTCTACAGCGCGCGTCCCGAATTGCCGCAGAAGATTGCCGATTCGCTGGGCGACTTCTACCAGGCAGTCGTGCACAAGTACTACATCGACGAACTTTACGCCGTGCTTTTCGTCAAGCCGTTGATCGAGGGCTCGACCCGAATTCTCTGGCAGGATGTGGACAGAAAGGTCATCGATGCTTCCGTGAATGAATCCGCGGACGGGGCGCGCCAGGTTTCCGACGAAGTTCGGCAGATGCAATCCGGGAACATTCGCTCTTACGCGGGCTGGATCGCGGCCGGCTCGGCGGCCGTGATTGCTTTCATGATCTGGATGGGGGCGCGATGAGCACTGGTGATCTCAGCCCGATCATTCTTACTCTGGTGACATTCACGCCTCTGGTGGGCGGACTGCTGCTGATGCTGTTGCCGCGCCGCGATCGCGACATCCGCATTTTTGCTCTCGTCATTTCGCTGCTGACATTTGTTTTGTCCCTCCACCTACCAGTCTATTTCGTTCGCGGGCAAACTGACTTTCAGTACCAGATCGATAAGCAGTGGGTTTCCACTCCGAATATCCACTATCACATGGGGGTGGACGGATTCTCGTTGTGGCTGGTAGTCCTGACTACATTTCTCACGCCGCTCTGCGTACTGATTTCCTGGAAGTCGATTCATGAGCGGGTGAAGGAATTCTTCATTCTGCTTTTGATACTGGAGACTGCTCTGATCGGGGTCTTCACGTCTCTCGACTTGTTCCTCTTCTACTTCTTCTGGGAAGCCACACTGATCCCGATGGCGTTGCTCATTGGCATTTTCGGCCATGAGCGCAAAGTGTATGCCGCAGTAAAGTTTTTCATGTACACCATGATCGGCTCGGTGTTCATGCTGGCTGCGATTCTTTGGCTTTACGCGCATACGGGGAGCTTTGACTTTGTTGTGATTCGCGATGCGATCGCGAGCGGAACTGTTCCGAAATTCCCAGCCGCTGCGCAGTGGCTTTTTCTCGGTTTCTTTCTGGCATTTGCGGTGAAGGTTCCTCTGTTTCCCTTCCATACGTGGTTGCCCGATGCGCACGTGGAAGCGCCGACTGCGGGGTCGGTGCTGCTAGCCGGAGTGCTGCTCAAGATGGGCACCTACGGAATGCTGCGTTTTAACCTCGGCCTGTTTCCTGAGCAATCGCGGCAGAATGCTCCATGGGTCATGACGCTTGCCTTGATTGGGATTATTTACGGCGCGCTGGTGGCCATGGTGCAGCCCAACATGAAGAAGCTGATCGCATACTCGTCCGTCAGCCATCTTGGATTCGTTGTGCTCGGAATTTTCAGCTTCACCCAGGCGGGATTGAACGGGGCCATGTTCGTGATGCTGGCGCACGGAATTTCTACAGGCGGGCTGTTCATGCTGGCGGGAATTCTGCACGAGCGCCGGCATACTTATGAGATCAGCGAGTTCGGTGGACTGGCCTCGCCCCTGCCGGTATATGCCACAACCTATCTGGTGATTGTTTTAGCGTCGGTGGGTCTGCCGCTTCTCAATGGCTTCATTGGTGAGTTCCTGGTGTTGAGCGGCGCATTTCAGGATAAGCCGGTTTACGGAATACTGGGCGCAACTGGCATCATTTGGAGCGCAATCTATCTACTTTGGATGTATCAGCGGGTGTTTTACGGCAAGGTCACACATTCCGTAAACAATTCTTTGAGCGATCTTTCCGGGTTCGAGAAGATCGCGATTTGGCCTTGCGCTGCGGTTGCGCTGGTGATGGGAGTAGCGCCGATTCTGTGGCTCGCGGCGATTGATCCGGCGGTTCAGGCGGCACTCACGCCCGTTGTGCGAATGGCGAGCAGGATGGTGGGGCAATGATAGTGACATTGTCCCTCGTGCCGGACTACTCGCAGTCGCTGCCCCAGAGCGCAGATTATGTCCGCATTCTGCCCGAGATTGTTCTTTCAATTTTCGGCATGATTGTGATGTTGCTCGAACCTCTGCTCGATGAAGAGAAGGGTCAGAAGCTTCTGGGCCTGATCGCTTTTCTGGGGGCGCTGGCGGGGCTCGGGGCTACATGGTTCATGGCACAGTCCCCAGGGCTGGCGTTCTGGAACATGGTGAAGGTGGATGGATTCAGCGTCTTCTTCCATATCCTGGTGATTGCGATTGCCGCTATCGTGATTCTTTGTTCATATGAGTACCTGGCGGTGCAGCGGATTCGCGCTGGGGAATACTACGCGTTGATTCTTTTCGGCGTGGTCGGCATGGCGCTGATGTCCTCGGCCATCGAGCTGGTCCTGATTTTCATCGCGCTTGAGATTTCCTCGATCTCTTCCTATGTGCTGGCGGGATTTCGCAGGCACGAGGCTGCGAGCGCCGAATCTTCGCTGAAGTACTTTCTCCTGGGCTCGTTTGCCACGGCGTTTTTCCTGTACGGAGTAGCGTTGATGTTTGGGGCCACGGGCTCGACGAATATTGATCAGATCGGCAGCACCTTGCGGGCCGGCCCGGTCCCATTGCTGGCGTTCGTGGCAGTAGCATTGATGTTCGTGGGCCTGGGCTTCAAGGTGGCTGCGGCGCCGTTCCACATCTGGACTCCTGACGTGTACGAAGGAGCACCGGCGCCGGTTGTTGGTTTCATGTCGACCGCGCCCAAGGCGGCGGCCTTTGCAGTTTTGTTGCGCCTGGTTTTCGTGATCGACGTGCACGGCCTGGTCTGGGTCGTCTGGCTTGCAGCGGCGCTCTCCATGACTTTGGGCAACATGGGAGCTCTGGTGCAAGACAACGTGAAGCGGCTGCTGGCTTATTCCGCGATCGCGCACGCGGGTTATACGCTGGTCGCATTCGCAGCTGCGCCTGCCCTGGGAACCTCGGCTGCAATGTTCTATCTCGCGGCGTATGCCGCCATGAATCTGGGTGCGTTTGCAGTCGTCAGCCACTTCGCCAACGCAGGTGAGCGTTATGTGACACTTGAAGACTACGAAGGTCTGGGCCGCAGCTCTCCACTACTAGCCGCGACGCTCACCATCTTTTTGCTCTCGCTAATCGGGATCCCGATGACCGGGGGGTTTTTTGCAAAGTTCTATGTGTTCAATGCGGCGGTGAAAACCAACTTGATCTGGCTGACAATCATTGGTGTCGTCAATGGCGGCGTCGGTGCGTATTACTACCTGCGCATCATCGTGATGATGTACATGCGGGAGTCCCGGAAGGAAGTGCCTGTCACCCCGGTTCCAATCGCGCTCGGTTTCGCGCTGGCGTGCTGCCTCGCCGCCACTATTTATCTCGGAATATTCCCCAACCGCGTGTTGCAATTTGCTCAAGACTCCGCTCAGCAACTCGTGCAGGCCGCGCCCGAGGCTCCTCCTTCCACAGCCGGTTCAATGGTTCCCGAAGCACTCCGGTAAGGAAGCGAGCCAAACGCGCGACTATTGTGTCGCAACAAACGCGACACATCGCGCGGCTCGCCCAGATCCTTGGCTGCACAAAGAACGCTTGCTCAGACAATCGAAAAGCAAGAGTATCCCCACCCATAAATTCAATCGCGGTCGCGCACCAAGGGAACGAAGAGCACAAGTTCGCGAAGGGAGATTGCGGGCTGACCGTTCTGCATTCGGACGAACTGCAACTGCTGAGAGCCGGGAGAGCCGACGGGGATGATCATGCGTCCGGAGTCGCGGAGTTGGGCGAGCAGAGCCCGAGGCAAATCAGAAGCAGCTGCGGAGACAAGAATGGCGTCGAACGGAGCCTCGGCGGCGAGGCCGAGCGTGCCGTCTGCGGTGAGAATTTGGACGTTGGGAGAGCCAAGTTCGCCGAGAAGATTGCGGGCACGGTCAGCCAAGGCCGGGTGGCGTTCAATGGAGAATACCTGGGCCGCCAGTTCGGCGAGCAGAGCGGTGACGTAGCCGGAGCCAGTTCCAACTTCGAGAACCTTATCGGCGGGCGTGAGTTGGAGAGATTCGAGCATGCGGGCAACGATGTACGGCTGAGAGATGGTTTGGCCGTCACCGATGGGCAGAGGATGATCCTCGTAGGCCTGGCCCTGGTATGGTGCGGGAACGAAAAGGTGGCGGGGGACGCGAAGCATGGCTTCGAGAACACGCGGGTCAGAGATGCCGCGGGCCCGGAGTTGCGAGTCGACCATGAGTTGGCGCGCGGCGGTCGGGTCGGACATGAGTTGCGGCTTTGGCGCTTCCGCTTTCGATCCTATTGCTTGCGGTGTCGGATGCGCACGTCGAAGCTGACCACACCATTCTGGTCGCGGTTGCCGACGAGGGAAACGTTGCGATTCACATAGTACTCCCCCTCGATTATCTGCTGCGAACTCTGCGAGACGTTGGTGGAGTAGGTGAGGGACAGGTTGTTGGAGAACTGCTGCTCGATGGTGATCTGGGGACCGTTGCTGATGGGATTGGTCTCGGTGGTAAGTCCCTGAGGATCGATCTTGATGTTGCTGGCGCCGAACAGACGGTCGAGACGGCTGCTGACGGTTGAGTTGAGCGCCTGGCTGAGGATGAGGGCGCTGGCCTGGTCGGAAAAGGCACCCTGACCGCCCTGCTCCTGAAGTTGTGCAGATTCCTGGTTGGTGCGGCCGAGAGCGAGGAGAGCGATGATATCGGATTTGGGCAGAGGGGGTTCGGAGCGGTAATTAATATTCAGCCGGTCGGGCGTGCCGGTTGCCGTGATGTTGAGGTCGTAGTTGCGGACATGGCTGGAGGCCTGCAGATTGAATTGGGGCTCGATGGCGACCGGATTGGCAAAAGTGATATCGCCGCGCTCGAGAGTGAAGCGGATGCCGTGGAAAGTGGCTTGACCCTCAAGAATATCGACCCGGCCAAGGACGGCGGGCCGGGCCACGGAGCCGCGCAGCCGCAGATCAGCATCTCCGGAGAGGCGAGCGATCGCGGTCCGCATCTGGAGTTCCGGTGCAGTCACGACGTGGATGTCGAGTTTTATGTTGTTGAGCGGGGAGTTGGCCGTCGTAATGGTGGAGAAATTGCGGCTGCGCTCAAGATAGCTGCTGAAGTCGAAGCCCGGGGTCACGGCCATCTTGTTGATGCTGATGTCGCCAGAGACGGTGGAGGCGGAGCGCGTGCCCACCCAATGCAGTTCGGCATCGGCCGTAGAACTGACCCCAGGAGGATAGCGCAAGCGCACATCCTTACCGGTGGCGGTGAGATTAAAGTTGAGTTGCTGATTGAAGTAGGTCGCATCGCCTTTGAGGTCGAGCGTGCCACCTCCCGTGCGGGCAGTAAGTGTCTCTATGAGCGCGCGATCACGAGTGAACATAAGCGAGCCATTGAGTTCGCTCAAGCCGCTGGGCAGCCCGGCATAGGAGAGCGAACCGTTCGCGACCTGCAGGCGGCCATGAGGGAAGGGGTCGGCGAGTGTGCCACCGATCTTCAGGTTCAATGTGACGAGACCCGTAGAAGTAACATTGGAATCGAAGCTGGAGAGCAATTTGAGGTCAAGACGTCCGTTGGCCGTGAGATCGAGTGCGCGGTCGCCAGTGAGCTGGACGGACCCATGCGCCGTGAGGTCAGTTCCCTCCCCCACAAAGTGGAGTTGCTGGATGTTGACGGACTGATTGGCGACCGAGAAGAGAATGGGATCCTGGCTCCGCACGGTAGCATTCGCGACATCGAACGAAACGGAGGTCAGATTGCCTTCCAGAGCCAATTGACTGGGCTGGCGAAGTGGGCCGTGCAGGTCGAGTGAACCGCTAACGGCGGAATGCCCTGTGAGTTGGCCGCGGAGATAGGAGCGCCAGAAAGTGTCAAGGTCGAGCTGATCCATTTTGAAAGTGAGCGCGGCGGGATAGTCTCCCCGCAACTGGACATTGCCACCGAGGAGTAACGAGCCGCGCTTGAAATTGGAATTGCCGGAGAGGTGCAGCGCACTGCCCTCGGTCACTGCATGCAAGTCCATTTCGCCTGCAAGGTCTTGATCGAGGGTGAGCTCGCGGAGGTGAATGTCTGCATTGATTAAAGGCGCGTCAGGAGTACCGGAAGCTTTCAGGACGAAGTCTGCTCGTCCTTCGACGGAAAGACGATCGGTGTGGATCTGGCGGACAAGAGCAAGGTCGAAATTGCTGCCGGTGAGATCGAGATTGAATGCGCGGGTAGAAGGATTGTAGACGGCGTTCCCCGTGGTAACTGAATCGTGGTGGAGGAGATGCAGGTCGTTGAAAGCGATTTCGCCATGGCCGATACGAAAGGCGGAATCGAACTGTTCGATGATCTCACCGTAGGCAGAACCCTCGGTCAGGTGCATCTTTCCCTCGCCGTGCGGTTCCAAGAAAGTGCCGGAGGCCTGGACGAAAAGATCAGTTTTGCCGGAGATGGGATAGTTGTATCCAAGGTAGTTCTCGAGCTCGGCGAGGCTGGCGTTCTGGAAATTGGCGCGGAGGTTGAAAGTACTGTCTCCGGTGAAATGGCCGTGCTGTAGGGTGGTGGATGCGTCGAATTCAGCGGAAGTATCGTCTCGGCGCAAAGTGGCGTTCCGAAGAGAGATGGCGCGGAAAGAAAGCTGGATCGACGTGGAAAGAGAATCCCAGTGGGTTTGAAGCAGTTGAGTTTTGCCAATGGGAGGGGGTGTCAAGTCGAAATTGTCCACTTGCAGATTGCCGACAATTTGAGGTGAGGAGAAGGAACCGCTCATGCTGCCGTTGAAGGTGGCGCTGCCGTTCAGTGAGACGGGAAACATCGCGGGGCCGCGAACGACCTCGATGAAGGGTAGCCAGTCGGCAAGACTCGAGGTTTTAATGGAGAGGCGGACCGCAGACGTGTCAGATAATGTGCCGGAAGCCATGACGTGGGTGGTGGGCGTGGTAAGCGCGAACTGCGGCAGTTCGAGCACGTCGCCGGCGGTCCGGTAGACACCGCTGGCGTGCCCGGTGAGCGGCAGTTCCGACGAGGCAGGATGCGCGGGAGGAGTTAGTTCGAGAGCGAATTGGGTTTCCGCGTCTGCGACAGTTCCCTTCCAGCGAGTTTCCAGAGTTGCGGAGGCTGATCCGGCGGGATGAAGCCGGGCAAGCGGATGAGTGACAGCGGTAAAGGCGGCAATCAGATCTTGCACGGAAAGGTCACGCAGGCGAAGAAAAACGAGCGCACTTTGAATCGCTGGTGGCCTTCGGTTGACGATTTTCCCGCGGGATTTACCCTGGGGCGGGGTGGCTGAAATGACGGCGGTCTCAAGGGTTTTTCTGGCGGCGGGAGAGAGGTGCTGCGCGGGCGCGAGCCATTGATTCAATTCCGCGTCCCCGGTAAAGCTGCCGCCGAGAATATTTCCTTGGAGTTTAGAGAGTTTGAGTTGCTGGTCGGTGACCGTATAGCCGGTGTTGAGCGACGCCCGGGAGAACGAGACAAGATCGTCCTTCCACACCAAATCACGGATGGTGAGAAGACCGTTGGTGGCGAATTGATCGAGTGACCAGTCGCCGCTCCCCTTGAGGTCGAGCACGCCGGCACGAAGATCGCGGCGGCGGGCAATGGACGCAGCCTCGTTGAGATCGAACTGGGCCTCGTAGGAACCCCGGACGTGGGGATGACTAAAATCTGTGATGTCTCCAGTGGCTGAGAAGTGCGAGTGTTCGGAGTTCCATTTAAGAGAAGAGACGGTAGCGGAGTTACCTCCAAGAGTGAACTGAAGGTCGGTCATCCATGCGAAGGGGCGGAAGTTTGTCAGCTTGGTATCGACCGTGCCGAGGCGAAGGTGTCCGTCGTAGCGGCGGTGGAGCAATGAATAGTCCATTTGAAGCGCCGCGTCTCGCGTTGCGAAGTCAAACGGGATTATCTGGTCGTCCCACAGGATGCGGCCGTGGTCAAGTTCTAGATGATCGACGGAGAGAGCAAAGAGTCGCTCGACGAGACTCTGGCCGCTAACTGCGGCAGCTCTTCGCGGTGGAAAATTCGTGGTGCCGTCGGAATAGAAGGCCACATGGACGACGGGTTGCTCAAGAACGACTTCATTGAATCCAAACTCGGAACGGACAAGAGAACTGAGCTTGAGGCGAGCGACAATGCGATCGGCGTGGGCTAGAGGCACGTCGGAAGCAGACTCGCGGCCGTGGACGGTGATATCGCGCACGTCCGCCTGCAGGCGAAAGGGAGCGGTGTGAATGCTGCCGATCTCGACGCGGCCGCCCGTGATGCGCTCCAATTCGGCGACGAGACGGCGGCGGACGAGTGACTGGAATGAGTCGCTGTTGACGTAGAGAAGCAGGCCAAGCGTGGTCACGATGCCCACTGCAATCAGGCCCAACAGATATTTCCACCAGCGTCGGCCCGTTGGTTTGGCGGGTGCTTCAGTCACTGCGATTGGACTCCCGGGTCGTTGACAGAAGGAGTGACGCCGGGGATACGAATCTGCCCTTCGGAACGCAAAGTTTGCAACCAGGAAACGAGCAACTCGCTAACTTTCTCCTCGGTAAGCAGTTCGCGAATCTTGGCGGAGACGTCGGCAAGAGGCACTTCGGACGCTCCCGACTGCTTCAACTTGGGAACGAACTTGTCGCGGTAGTACGCTTCGATGGATTTGGAATCGATCTCGACGGTGGGCCTAAGTCGGGCGTCAACCAGGCGCATCACATCGATCTGCTGCCGGACGTGAGCGAAAAGATCTTTTTCGGTGAGGTGGTACTGAGCAAGAAGAACCTGCCACGCCTCCGATGACGTGGCCTGAGGGTACTGTTTACGTGCGTCGGCGACGCGAGCGGCAACCTCGGTATCGGTGGCGTGCGGAAAGTCGGCCGATTTCATTTGCCCGCGAAGAAGCTCCAGGTCGATGAGGCGGTCGAGAACGGCGCGGCGATCATCGTCAGTGAACTGCGCGAGGGTGCGATTGGTAAGCAGAGCTTCGTAGCAGAGAGCTTCGTCCCAGTCGCTCTGCAGGATAACGTGGCCGTTCACAGTCGCGACGATGCGGTCGATTACCTGGGCCGAGACTTGCTCAGGCGCGAACCACGGTGCTGCGAGCAAGAGTGCCAGCGCGGTCACGGTTATCGCTCTGTAGATTCGCAATATCATTAAAATGGCTGCCCTATGCTGAAGAATACGTTGAAATGACGCATACGCTGGCTTTCGAACGTGAGCGCCTGTCCCGTCGCGGAAAACGTGACCCCCTGGAAATAGTAGGTTGGATTTAGATTGTACCCGAAGTCAAAACGCAAGGGGCCGATGGGAGTCTTGTAGCGCAGTCCAAGCCCAACTGCGTGCGAGGTGTAGTCGTAACCGCTGTTGTCGAAATAGGTCTGGCACGCTGGAACGACCACGCCGGGGTTAGTTAGCAAACACTGCGATGGATCCGGTTGGTGCCAGCGCATCAACCCCGTAAGCAAGTCGTGCCCCGCGGTGAATACGTTGCCCATATCGTGAAAGATGGCGAAGCCGAAGCCTTCTCCGAGGTAAGGCAAGCTCATCTGCGGGAAACGCAGTTCCTCACTGTTGACGAACAGTGCTGTTCCACCAATCGGAAAACCGGAATCGGGATCGCGGGGTCCTGCTTGATTTAACCCAAAGCCGCGATGGGAGTTGCCTCCTCCGGCAAAAAAAACTTCGGGAAGCGGAATAACCGAAATACCAGAGGGGCATGAGTTAACCAAATTAACGACTTCACATGCTCCCGGCGGCAGAACCACGCTACCGTGATAGACCTGTTCAAGGCCCAGGGTGGTGGAGCGAGCGAAGACAAACTTGTGATTGGGCCGCCCGAAGGCATAGTAGGTAGCATCTTGACCGAGAATGCGGCCGTAATTGGCCTGAGAACCGAAGTAACTGGATGCGGCGAAGACATCCAGCGTGAAGTATTGGCCCTTTGTACTTTCGAGGGGGTTGTCTCGCTTGTCGCGGATGTAGGTGACGCCGGGACCACCGACGCGGGCGGGCAAGGAAAACAAACTAAATTCGGCGGGCGAGAGGTCTGGAACGATGCTGCTGGCTTTCACGCGCCGGTAATCGAAGCGGTAGGTGATAGAGGTGGAGTAATTGCTCAGTAGTTTTCCGATTTGCTGGCGGAGATCAATCTTGCCCTCCCAGCGTTGAGAGGTAAAGGTAGACACGTCAAGGCTGTTGTCGTAAAAGACGGTGTAGAAAAGTTTGAGGCGGTCGTTGTCGAAGAGCTTGGGGATTTCGTAACTGATGAGGCCGCGCTGTTGGAGCCGGCCGACGTGAGACTGGAAGGTCAGGCTCTGATCCCGGCCGCCGACGTTCAGGCGGGTAATATCGAATCCGACGCGTGGGCTTACTCCAGTATCTCCAGTGGGAGCGGTGGAGCCGGCGGGCAGGCCGGTTTCGAATTCCAGACCGAAGCCATAGGTGAAGGTGTAGCGCTTGGCTTCCTGCACCTGGACAAGAACATTTTTCTGGGAGTCGGAGCCATCCGGATTCTGCACCGCAGTGTCGACCTGGCTGAAGATACCAAGGTCGTAGAGTCTGCTCTGGGTATCAAGGAGATCGCCCTGACTGAGAGGTTGGCCAGCAACTACTCGAATCTCGCGCTGCACTACGTAGTCGCGAGTGTGATCGAGACCGGCGACCATTACCTGGTTCACGAAGAACTGATCACCCTCATGGATGGTGTAGGTAATGTCTTCGTGGTTTGCCTGGCCGGGTGAAGGCTTGGTGGTGATTTCGAGGTTGGCGTTGGAAAACCCGTGATTGAAGTAATAATTGAGGATGGACTCGCGATCATTGGCGAGATTCTGTTCGGAGTAGGGCTGGCCCTCGGCAGTATAGAGTTCAGGGAACGCCTTGGCGTCGATCTTCTGGTTTCCGACGATTTGAAGAGAGCCGACGACGGTCTGCGGGCCTTCTTCGATCTGAATGTGAACTGCGATGTGGTTCTCGGCGCCGTGATAGTTATCATCGACCTTGGTCTGAATCTTGGCCTCGCGGAAGCCGTTGGAAACATATAAGGCCTGCAGGTTGGCAACGTCGCCTTTAAGTAGCTCTCCACTGTAACGTCCGTGAGATAGAAACCTCCCCGAAGGCTGAATCTGGATGCGCAGACGCAGCATCTGCCGGGAGAAGTACTTGTTCCCTTTGATTTCAATGAGGTCGAACCTGTGCAGGGGGCCGGGATCGATTCGATAGTTTACGCGAAGAGTATCGGGAGAGGTTTCCTTCTGGATGTCGACCGTGGCGTCGAAATGGCCGCGGCTCTGGAGGTAGTCGAGCAGGTTGCGCCTGCCCTCATTCAGCAAGTCATCGTCGAGGGCGTTTTCCTCATAGACTGGAACTTCCTTTTTCAGGACGCCGTGGCTGATATGAAAACCCTCGGCATGAATGAGCACGATGGGTCCGGGCTCGATCAGATAGGTATAGTCTACGGCATTGGATTCGAGCCGGTATTGCTGCTCGGCAATGGAAACCTGAGCCAGGACACGTTGCTGTTTCTGAAACCTCTTTCGCAGCCGCTGAAGAGAATTGGTGATGCGGGCGGCGGTAATGCCATCACCGGGATGCATCCTGGCGATGTCCTCAAACTGGCCCGGGGAGAAAGTTGCGTGCCCGGTGAGTTTGACCTGGCCGACGTGAGCAGGTTCTCCGGCACTGATGTGGATGAGAATATTGACTTGTTGGTCGGCCGCGTTGGAAGTGCTTTCGGCAGTGACACGCGCGCGGTAATAGCCATTCTCTTGCATGAGTTGGCGCACGTTTCGCAGGGCGTGTTCGAGTTTGTCCTGAGTATGAAGCTCGCCGAGTTGGAGCTTGGTGGCATTGACTACCTGGTTGGTGTTGGGGTGGGCGGGAGCCCCTTCTACGTCGATGGCTCCGACAAAGAAGTTGAGGGAGGTGGCGAAAGTGAGCCGCACGCCCGAGCCGGAAGGTTCGGCTTCGGCCTGGATATCGGCAAAGCGCCCGGTGGCAAAGAGAATGCGGATGCTTTCGCGAATCTGCTCGCGGTCGAGCGGCTGCCCGGCCTTCTGCGGGAGGGTTTGTAGCAAGTGGTTGGAGTCCGGGACGCCGGGCAGTTCGATGGATTGGACCGTGCGTCCGGCATAAGCCGCCATGGCGGCGAGAGGTGAGGAGGACTGCGCGATTTGCGGCTCCTTAAACAATTCGGGCGACTGCGAAGAAGCAGATGAGAGCGATCCGGCGCGAGCAGCCGGGCCGAGCGAAGCAATGATCACCATCACGAATGAGGCGTACCGTCTCAGCAAAAAATGTCCTTGGGCCTGTTGCTTACATTCGATGAAGCGCGGAAGGCCGGTGTTGTCTGCATCCTGGCGGCTAAAGCAGTCCAGACACTTATAATAAAGGTTTTGCGGCTGAAAGCTGGTGACCTCTTTGAGGCAGGGCGTGGAGAAGGAAAAGTTCGAGGAACGCTACTCGCGGCAGATTCTGTTTCACGGGATCGGCGCGGAGGGCCAGCGGCGCCTGGCGGCTAGACGAGCGGCGATCGTGGGATGCGGCGCGACCGGTTCGGTGTTGGCGTCATTGCTGGCGCGCGCGGGGGTGGGAACGTTGCGGATTATCGACCGCGATTACGTCGAGGCGAGCAATCTGCAGCGGCAGGCGCTGTTCGAAGAAAAAGACGCGGCTGAATCGTTGCCCAAGGCGATCGCCGCAGCACGAAAGATTGCCGCTTTCAATTCGGAGATCGAGGTCGAGCCGCGGGTCGAGGATCTGGTTCCTGAGAATATTCATGTATTTCTTGAGGGGATGGATGTAATCCTCGATGGCACGGACAACTTTGAGACGCGGTATCTGGTGAATGATTATGCGGTGAAGAACTCCATACCGTGGATCTATGCGGCGGCGGTGGGCAGTTATGGTGTGACGCTGAATGTATTGCCGGGCAAGACTGCATGCCTGGCGTGCATTTTTCCAGATACTCCGGGCGGAATGGTGGAGACGTGCGAAACCTCCGGAATATTGAATACGGCGGTGACTCTGGTGGCGTCGATTGCGGCGACGGAGGCGGTGAAGCTGCTCGTCGGAGACGCCGCGGCGGAACAGCTGAGGAAAACGCTGTGGTCGTTTGACGTGTGGAGAAACGAGAATGCGGAAATTGCGGCGGCGCATCCTCGACCGGACTGCCAAACGTGCGGAAAACGAGATTTTGTACATTTGGCGGGCGAGGGGCGTCCTCATATCACGATGTGTGGGCGCAACTCAGTGCAGATTCATGAGCGCACACGGCCGATTGATTTTGCCGAGATGCAGCGACGGTTGGAAGCGCACGGCCTAGTTCGGCACAACGAGTTCGTGCTGAAGTTCTGGCGTGAACCCTATGAGCTGACACTGTTTCCCGATGGACGCGCAATCATCAAGGGGACAACGGAAACCGGAGTGGCTCGCAGTCTATATGCGCGGTACGTGGGGAGTTGAGTGCTGCCGCAGTTCTTCGCCTCTTGTTGTGCGTCAAGCCTTAGGTTCCGTGCGGATCAACAGCGCAAGCCTCGGAAACAGAAAGTGGCCGCCGGCGTCGTCGATCACATTTACCTGACAGGTATAAAAACCAGGTTTGAGCGAAGTCAGCGGCACGTCCAGTTGGAAAACAGCGGCCTTGCGCTCGTGCGCGTTTAATTCGGTCAACTCGACCAACGAGCTCTCGTAGGCCTTGGCTTTGCCCTGGAAAAAAGCAACATTGGTCAAAAGTCGTATGCCAGGCTTTTGCGCTCCTGCTCCGGCAGACGCCACGGCCGGCGACTGCGCCGGATCGTACACCTCGTAATAAACAAAAAGGTGCTGCGATGCTGAGAAGACATGTGTGATGCTCGGGATGATCTCGGAACCGTCGTGTATCAACGGGTTCGGGTTGGCACTCTTCTTGGCCGGTTGAATCTGGCTGGCCAGCACCACCGAACTCATCTTCAGCGGCTGGGCTTTCAAGTCCGGCACGTCGATGTCGGTCTCGAATGATCCCATGAGGCCGGTTTGATTTTCGCGCACCACAAATTTCAGATGATATTTGCCGCTTAGCAGGCTCATCCCGGTGTCATACTGCACATTTTTTTTGTGAACGTCGCTCGTAGTGTTGACGGCAAGCTTCACGGTATCGCGGAACCTGTTCAGAGGATGGTGTTCGTTGTCGAGAACCATCCCGATCACATCCAAGGTTGCCTTGTCGAGGTCGCTGGAGCGCACGAACGGAATTTGCGATCCCGGCACCACCAGCGACATAGGAACGAAGAACTTGTTGCCGTCCAGCCGGAAATACTCGACGCCCAGATACAGCGGCAAATCTGTGGCGGGCATTTCAGACGCCAGTTCCTCTTCGAGCTGGCGCTCTTTGTCGTCCTGGGTGGCGTGTTTGAAATCCGCAGGCGCGTAGTAACCGCGTCGATAGTCGATCTTCACTCCGGGAACATTGCTCTTCACGACGATGCGGCGGTAATGCCCGTCCCGCGCCGGGTTCGTGCTGTGATAGCCGAGCAGGTAATAAGTTGAGGTGTCCTGCTGCACTCCCTTGAAGATCTTGGTGAAGTCGTTGGAGTCGAGGAAAGCGCGGCCACCGGTATCGCTGGCCAGGGTCACCAGCGTTTCCTGTGTGGTGAAGTTGGAATTGAGGGCATTGAGCGTCGACTGTCCGGAGTAGGCTGAAACCCCGCGCAGGCTGGCACTCTGAGCCTCTCCGCCCGCCACCAGCGCCTGCAGGCCTCGCATATCCATGGTGTAAATCGCGAGGTTCGAACGCACGGCTTCGTTTACGGCGGCGCGCAACTCTGATTGATTCTCTATGCCGGTGCGGTCCATGCCGCTGGAGAAATAAATCAGCGATTTCTTCTGCTGAATGTGGGAAAGCTTTGCCGCCACTGATCGTAGAGCTTCCAGGCGGCGGTCGGTGTTGAAGATGTTGTATTCGGTATCATCGGCGGTGAAAGGCTGACCCGTGTCAGGCGTCCCTTCGGTCGTTCCTGTCGTGCCTTCTTCGAAGCCCTGCCCACTGCCTGAACTGAATGCGTCCAGTTGTTTTTTCAGCAGCGCGCGGTCCGTCGTAAAGTCCTGATTGACCAAGAGCGAGCTTCCCAGAGAAACAATCGAAACCAAATCCGCAGGCGCCATTTGCGTATCGACATAGTGCTCGGCTGAGGTAACCGCGTGATCGATCTCGTCAGGTTCCATGGCGGAGAGATCAAAGAACAAGACGATCAGGCGCCGGTCTTTAAACTGGGCCGCCGGGTTCGCCGGGGCAACTGCCGGAATGGGTTGCTGCGGCGCCGATTCCGGCAGCGGCTTTGCCTGGGCCACATCCGCTGCGGGGACGGCATCCACGTTTTCCACATCAAAGGAGACAATTTTCTGCGGCTTGTTATCCTCGAGGACCGTGAAGTTCTCCGGTTTTAACCCCGGCACAAAGTTGCCGTTCTTGTCCCGCACCGTAACATTCACCAGCACGAGTTCCGATTCCACGTGAAGCACGTACCCCGACTCCTGCTGCGAAGGCGAGGCAGCACACAAGAGCACGAGCGTGAGCAGCACCGCGAGTGCCTGGTCAACGAATCGGTTTGGGATGGATATCATGACAATCCTTAGAATCGAAACCGCGCCGTCATCGTGAACTGCCGCATGCCCCCAACTGCCGTTACTCGACCAAAAGTGGGCGAGTTGAGGCTCGTATCAATCGAGGAATAGTTGACCAAGTTGAAAATGTTCGTGGCCTGCGCCCGGAACTCCAACATCCGCGATTCCTTCAGCGGAACGATTTTTGTGAATGCCATGTCAAAGACTTTGCTACCCGGTCCGATGATGCTGTTGCGACGCGCGTTGCCATAGCTGCACGTGGTCGGCGCAATGAATGCCGCGGTATTGAACCACTCTGCGATCGATGGGTTGGAGGAGCTTATCGACTGCCCGGGAACCAGGTTCGGGCGCAGCGTGCCGGCGGTGCCGCCATTCACCTCACAGGAAGTGTTTAGCAACCGTGGCGTGAACGGCAGCCCTGATGCAATTGTCCAGTCCCCGCTCCACTGCCAGTCGCCGAAGACCGCTCGCATCGGAGTGTTGCCCGTAAGCCAGCGCTTGTCGTGCCCGAAAGGCAGTTCCACCAAGTAATCCGCCGTAAATTTATGTGTCTGATTAAAGCTCGAAAGCCCGCGCTCCGCCGAAATGTCAAACGGATTTTGCGCCACGCTGTTCGCCCCGCTGCCCGACGACGCCGTCGCGCCCCCGGCACCGCCTCCCGATGCCCCGGTTCCGCCTGCGCCCAATCCAGGAGCGCTCGCCGTCGTGGTTGCACCTGCCCCAATCGAAGATGCGTCGTCAAGTGACTTCGAAAACGTATATATGCCGCCGATGGAAAATCCATGTGCCAGCCGCTTTCGCAACCGCACTGAGCCTGCGTTCGCCTCCGAATCGCCGATCGAATTCTCGAACGTGAAGGCCTGCACTTCCGCAATGCGCGTCGTAATTCCTGTCGTCGGCGAAATTGTTCGGTTCGGCGCTTCCAGAATGTCCAGGTTCGTTCCTTTCGTTCCTGTGTAGTCGATGTTCAGCAATAGCGTCGGGCGAATCTGCTGTTGAATATCCAGATTACGAATCTGCACATACCCGAACCGGTAGTTTGGATTTACCGCATAACTGTTGGTAATGACTCCCGCCGCCGGGGCGGGAAAACCATTCTGCAGCGTGAGCTGGCCGGGGCTGCTCTGGATGTTCGTCTCCGCGGTGGAAAATGGCGGCTGAAACGCCAGTTGCTGCGCAATCGTTTGATACGCACCCGTGTTGTAGTTGATCCCGTACCCGCCGCGCACCACGGTTTTCGAAAACGGCTTCCACGCGAAACCGACCCGGGGGGCGACGCCTTTGCGATCCGGCCTCACCAAGCTGGCAGGAAGACCGCCGCTGAAGGGGCCGGGGTGGCCGGGCACAACCACAGCCACGGCCGACGGCGGCAGCAACGGGCCTGCAGTAAAGATTTGTGGCGAAAGATCCAGATTCGCAATCAGATTATTTGCTTCCGTGAGCGGTGAAACATACTCATATCGTACGCCCAGATTCAGCGTGAGATTCCCTCGCATCTTCCACTCGTCCTGCACATACATATCCCAGTAGTTGCCGTGGAAGTGATAGTTGTCTTGTCCGAACTCGACCGCAGTCGACTGGGGCAGCCCCAGCAGAAAGTCGGCAAAGTCATATCCCGTGCCCATAACTGGATTGCCGTTCACAATGTCGGAAGTATTGCCGCCCGAAAATGTAAACGCCCCACGTGCGTTGCTGCTGGCCTCAGTGTTGAGCTGCACTCGCCGGAAATCTCCGCCCCACCGCCAGGTGTGTTTGCCGTGCGTCCACACTAAATAATCCGAGAACGTATACGTCTGGTTTCGGAGCAGCTGCGGATTCGTATCCGACAAGCCGGTAAGATCGCCGAAAGAAAGGTTCGGCAATCCCCAGTCGAAGGGATTCGTCGAAACTCCGGTAATTCCCAGCCCACTGTCGACGTCGTCTAGAAACGCGTAGAGGTTCTGCGTCTTCGTGCGGGTGCGATTGAAATCGAAGCGCAAGCTGTTCGTCAGCTTCCCGATGCTTCGCACCCACGCAATCGGCACATCGAAGCTGCGTACGCCCGTCGTGCCGCCGACGCTCGGAAACGGATTCGTGATGTTCGCGCTCGACCCGTGGTAGTGAAAACCAAACGTCAGGCTGTTGCCTGGTCGGCGTCCTCCTCCACCGCGCCGGCCCCCGCCAGTAGGCGCGGCGCCGATTGTATGATTTATCCGTACATTCAGGTCGTCGCTGTCGCTGGTCGTCGAAGTGACGTAGTGAAAGTTCTGCGTAACACCCGGCAGATTCGGGCAAGGGATGTATTGGAGCAACCCCTCGGCAATGTTCGCCGGCCCAGACGCGGTAGTCCACGGGCAGGTCTGCGAGGCAAACCCCGGAATCAAATTCCGTGCATACGGGGTGCTCGCCCGGGTGACTGGATTCACCGAATAAATCTGGTCGATCGTCTGGCCGCTGCCGTTCACGTCATTGCACACACCTGCGCTGTTGAACCCAGTCAGGCATAAAGCCGAAAAATCTCCCTGCCGCTCGGCCAGCGACGGCACCGTCGAAAACTGGTCAAACGGATTTTCTCCGCGCCTGCCGTTGTAATTCGCGAAGAGAAATGTCTTCGTACCGCCGTGATAAATCTTCGGAATATTCAGCGGCCCGCCCACCGATCCCCCGAAGCTGTTCTGCTCATATGACGGATTCGTGACTTGGCCGTTCAGCGCATACGGGGCGGCATTCAGCGCCGAATCGCCGATGCCGTAATATATCGATCCATGCGGGCGGTTGACGTCAAAACCCCGCCGGCCAAAACCTCCGCCACCAAAGCCACCACCCCCGAACCCGCCACCTCCTGCACCACCAAAGCCACCACCGCCGAATCCTCCTCCCTGTTGACGCGCGTCGTTGAAGCGCTGCTGCATTTCATCCGCGCTCATGGCATTGAAGGAATTTGAAGTATTGCCGGAAACTGTCACAGATTCCGTGGCGCTGTCGGGCGCGATCCCAGGAACCGGCATGCCCGAAGGGACGACATCGCCCATGGAGCCGCCAGCCGCATCCTGCCCTGCTCCACTCTGAAAGACGGAAAGACTCTGGAAGCCTCGTCCACCGGCGTTCGCCTGCCGCTGATCGGTCTTGCTGGCTGGTTCGTGCGCTCGTGACAGCAGAATCAGTTCGAAATTTGCCTGCACGTCGAGATGAGTTTCGTCCAGCACAATCTCCTGCGTACTCCCGGAAAAAGCCGACATCTGCACCCGGATGGTATAGCGCCCGTCGGCGGGAATTCGCAGTGCATAGCTTCCGTCGACATCGGTCCACGTGCTGACTTGTTGCTTGGTGGCGGCATTCTCTGCGGAAACTCCAGCGCCGGGAATCGGCATGTTCCCCGATTTCACTACCCCGTGGATGGCTCGCGCTCCGGCCGCTGGCGCGGCAGCCGGGGGAGCAGCCTGTGCCCGCAAGAAATGGGGATGAAACGCGACAACGTGAAGCAAGAAGAGGAGCGGAAACACAAACTCTGGACGTAGCTTTTCCTTAAATGCCGCAAAAAACAAAAGGCGAAGATCTGAGCTGCTCATAGCATCGTGCAGACGTTTGGCGGCGTCTTGTCCGGATCATACCGCTCTGCACAGGCTGGCGCTGTAAAGTTTTGTGGCGGCTACCTGGATTATCTTCAATGAGCTGGGCGGATTAGCAATCATTTGTACTCGTTCTTGAAGACAGCGCCGGATTTCATCACGAATTTGACGCGCTCGAGTTCGGTGATGTCTTTTAAGGGGTCGCCGGAGACAGCGACCAAATCGGCCCACTTCCCTGCCTCGATCGTCCCCATCTTATCGGACCAGCCGAAGAGTTCGGCGGCCGTAGTGGTTGCGGTTCGAATCGCCTGCTGGGGCGTCATGCCGTAGTCGACGTAGTATTCGAATTCCTTCGCTTCGTTTAAGTCTCTCCAGTCGAAACCACCAGCGTCGGTACCGAGGACGATCTTCACTCCTTTTTTCAGCGCCAATTGAAATGCCGCCTTTTCAGTTTCTACCATCTTCGGCCAGTTGCCCTGGCGCCCGGAGGCGACATACGCGCCCACGGCGATGGTGGGAACCCAGTAGATGCCGCGCCGCGCCATTTCTTCCATCTGCGGCGCGCTGAGCCCATCTCCGTGCTCGATGGAATCGACGCCAGCTCTTAATGCCGCGGCGATGCCATCATTGCCAATGGCGTGCGCGGCGACTCTCTTTCCGATGCGATGCGCTTCATCGACGATAGCCTTGGCCTCCGCGTCAGTAAAATTGACGTGGCTGTGCAACACACCATCGGGACCGTAGAAGTAGCCGTGGTCAGAGTAATACTTGATCCAATCCGCGCCGAACATCGCCTGCTCTCGGACCGCTTTAACGGCCTCTTCCGCGCCGTCGACATACTGCACGCCCTGAGGCACTCGGATTTCCCAGGAATATCCCAGTGGGCCGTACATGCCGGTCGGAGCCATAGCCCGGGTGGCCACTTGCATGTGCGGGCCTACGATCTCCCCGTTGGCGATGGCCTGCTTGAGATCAACGTCGGCGTACATTGCGCCCTCAGTCTCGAGGTCGCGCAGCACGGTGAAGCCATGAGAGAGCGCGATCTGTGCATTGCGCGCAGCCAGGATGGCGCGGTACGGAATGGACTGCTTCAGGAGTTGTTTGTCGTAGTCTTCCGCAGTTATATCCCCTTGCAGCAAGACGTGGGTGTGGGCGTCGACAAAACCGGGGAGGACTGTGGCCTTCGAGAGATCGATCAGTTCGACGCCCGGAGGAGGGGAACCACCAGGAGTAACGCTGAGAATCTTGTCACCTTCGATCAGGATAAGGGCGTTCGAAATGGGGGCATCGCTCTTGCAGTCGATCAGGCGCCCGGCTCGAATCGCGACGTGCTTCGGGGCCGGCGCAGAGGATTGCTGGGCATAAAGGAAGCTGCACGGAATTGAAAGAAGAAGAACAGCAGCAAGAAATCCAAGGCCGTAACGTCTCATGACATGTGCCTCCGGTAAACGGCGAACAGCCTAACAAATTTCTTCGAGCACATCAAAGCAACTTCCGTGGCATACTCGTTGGTCGTAAATCTCAGGAGGCCCATGCAGCGCTCAATTCTTGCAGTCCTCATCGTCGGCTTGTTTCTGAGCTTGTTTCTGAGCTTGTTTCTGCACCCAGCCCTGGCAGATTCTCCGGAACCCAATCAAGATGCCACGCTCGACGGATTTTCAAAGCAGAGTTCGCGGACTGAGCAAGAATGGGAAAACAAATTCCGCGCCATTCCCAACGCCCAGAAGCAACGCGACTCTATGCAATTGCTGAGCGCCCGCCCGCACCACGTGGGATCCGCCTACGACAAGCAAAACGCCGAGTGGATCCTCTCGAAGTTCAAAGAGTGGGGGTTGGATGCCCACATCGAAAGCTTCAAGGTACTTTTCCCAACGCCCAAGCGCCGCCTGCTGGAGTTGATTGCGCCCACACGCTACGTTGCCAAATTGCAGGAACCTGCCTTAGCCGAGGATCCAACTTCCAATCAGAAGGACGAACAGCTTCCCACGTACAACGCCTACTCCCACGATGGAGATGTGACCGCGCCTCTGGTGTACGTAAATTACGGCTTGCCCGAAGACTA
>DATHOK010000151.1:0-21451 GCA_035484995.1 Verrucomicrobiia bacterium
GCCGGATGATAGAACTTCGGAGTCCAGGCTCCCAGCCACGCCACCTCGCCGTATTCCCGTTCCCATCGTTCCGTGTCTTCTCTTCGCCGAACCAGCGGATACTCCGCTCCCGGCACGACCGCAATGTCGGTTCGTCCAATAAGCTCAAGCATGCGCAAAGTGTGCGCCACTTCCTCGTGAAGCCACTGATCGCCCGTCACCACCGTGATCCCGAGGACCTCTGCCTGCGGCGACTGAATCAGCAACAGCATCGACTGCTGATCGGTCCCGGCAGGACCAGCGGCATCCTGATCGATGATGATTTTGCGACCCGTTTGAGCCGAGGCGACAAATCCGCTGATGAAAAGAAAGGCGGCAATGCAATGGAGGAGAAATGATTTCATGATTGCTCCCAAGAATTCTAAATCAGCGTCGGACGACCGCGTCCCTCGATCTCGTCGAGCCTTCACGATTCCAGCGGCAAAACAAAGGGCAGACTGAACATCAGTCCGCCCCAAACGGATGCCGGTTTGGTTTCAGAAGTTCAGCCGCAGGGCAAATTGAACCAGCCGCGGATTGTTCACCTGCTGGTTGAGCACGCCGAAGGTCGATGGTCCATTGATGTCCTGCAGTCCGATGCCGCCAAGGCCTCCGAGAAAGAACTGGGGATGGTTGAACAGATTGAAGAATTCCGCGCGGAATTGCAGCTTCATGGCCTCACGGAACGGAAGTGGGAAGTCCTTAATCACAGAGAAATCCGTGTTCACGAAACGCGGCCCGTACGCTGGAGCTCGGGGAGCCGTGCCGATCTCTCCCGCGGGTGCATGAGCGAACGCGCACGGATTCAACCAGTTTTGAATGGTGTGAACCTGGGTGGGGCAATTCGTCTGGCCGCCTTCGTTGCCGCCGCTATTGGGGTCGCCGACCAGGACCGGTCGATTGAGGCTCAAGAAGTCGTAGTTCAGATACTGTCCGGTATTTCCGGCTGTTGGCGTGGCGCCAAAAGTCGGGCCGGTGTTTGCGCTGTCAACCACGAATAGCGGGAAGCCGGACTGAGCGCGCTCGATCAGGTTGATCTGCCAGTTACCTAGAATCGTATTGGCGGCGTTGCTCCAGTTGCTGCCGAAGTGCTTGCCTTTCCCAAAGGGCAGATCGTAGAGAACGCTCGCCGTAAAGGTATTGTTCAGGTTCAATTGCGACAAGCCCCAGTCTAGTTTCTGGGTTCCGGGCAGAGGCCAAAAGATCGCGCCCGCATTGGTGCCCAGCCCGTCCGTTAAGCCAGAGTCGAAGTTGCGGGCATAGGTGTAACCGAGCAGCGCGTAGACACCGTGGCGCGCGCTCTTGGTTTCGGCTTTAATTTGCAGCGAATCATAGCGCGCTGCTCCCACGCTGTTATTGCTATTGACCACCTGAAACGGGTTGCTGGCAATAATCAGGTTGCGGCCGCAGCCCAAAGTGTAAGCCGCGTTATATACCGGATTGGGACCGGTTCCATCCGGAAGGACCGGGTCACAAGCGTAGGGCGATGCGATATTTTCATTGACTTGGCTGACCAGAATGTGCGCGCTGCGCGAGCCTGCGTAACCGGCCGTGAGAACTATGTTGCCTGGGATCTGTCGCTCGACGTTCAGGTTGAACTGCTGCACGATGCCCTGCTTGAAATCGCGGTTCATCGACTGCAGCGTGCCGGTGTAATTGTCGGGGTTCACCGGCGCGTTATAAATAAATCCGCCCGGCACGGCCAAAGTGGAAGGCGCCTGGGCCGCGGGGAGCAGAAAGCCATCCGAGAGCGAGCCGAATGGGTTGCCGTAGGCGTATGCGAAAGTCGTCGGATCAACTTCTGCGTAATAGGGCGGGTTCTGCCACAATCCCTGACCGCCCTGGTTCCACGCTGAGTCGTGGAAGATCGCATAGCCCAGGCGAATGGCCGTGTTTTGGCTACCCATCGGTTTCCAGGCGAGGCCGATGCGCGGCTCGAAAGCCGTTTTGTCAAACTGTATCCCCAGGCGTCCGTCCGAAGTGGTGCATGCGAAAGGCAGAATCGAGGGGGCGCAACCTCCTGGACTGCCTTTTGGGACGAACCACGTGAGGGAGGGAACATCGAAGTTCGCCTGCCGGTTCTCGACTTCCGTCTCGGGTGTGACCAGCGCCCAGGCTAATCCTAAATTCACGGTGAGGTTATTCGTGACGCGCCAGTTGTCCTGCACAAAAGGGCGCACGAGCTTCCAGCGCCGGCCCACCGTTGCGCCCAGAAAGGTCTGGTCATGCGCGGCAAAGGCCCCGATTTCGCCTACCAATACATCGGCAACATCGTCACCCGTGAAAGCTCCTGTTTCAGAGATAAGGCCATCCTGCGAAGCGTTGTTGCGGACGTTCATTTCGTTGGCGCGGTAGACGACGCCGAAGCGGATCTCATGCTTGCCGCGAATCACATCTAACGTGTCGGAAACCGAGTATACGTTCGTCCCACCCTGGTAAGGAGCATAGCCGCGGTCGCCCACTGAAAAGTACGACGACATGGAAAAAGACGTCATGCCACAGCCAACGCAGTCGTTGCTCGCCTGGTTCAGGCCTGCGGGATAGCCCGTAAAGGGATCGCACTTGCTGCCCAGATTGGCGCCGGGAATTCCGATGATCGAAGCTTCGCATGTCCCGGTTCCGAAAGAAAGAATATGGTTAAAAATCCGGCTGAAGCCGGCATTGAACTGGTTAATCGTATTCGGCGAGAACACATGGGTTTCGGACAGCGCCAGGTTGCGCCCGTGGTTGTTGATGAACTGATTGCTGCCAAAGGCCGTAGCCTCCGACCACGTCGGCGAACCACCTGGAATGAAGTTGGTTGCCTGATCGTAGCTGAAGCGCGCGAAGGCCGAATCCGCGCTCGAAAAATTGTGGTCGAGACGAACGTCCCATGTGCCTTCGTTGAGCTTTCTGGTCAGCTGATCAGCGTAGTTAAAACCCGTTGAACCAATTGCGTTAGGCGTCGGGTAGAGTGCAACGACCTTTGCGCCAATCGGATTGACCATCGCTGCCGGAATGACGTTGCAAGGAGTGCCGCCGGTCTGAGAGCCATCGCTATTCGGCACAATTCCATTTCCTGACGCATCGCACTGTAAGGACGTGGGTGTGAACTCGAATGGATTGCGAAGATTAGAGAATCCGTCTCCGTTGAATTGCGGCGCTCCAGCCGCGAAGCCGGGGCGAGGGTTACCGGATGGATCGAGGCTATAGTCGTAATCGCCATTCGCGTCCGGCGTCACCATGGCAGTAGTTGGAACGAACCCCGGATACGTCACGCCCTGGCGTTGCATCTTGGCCTGATAATCCAGGAACAAAAACGTTTTGTCCTTCTGGATCGGGCCGCCCAGCGACCCGCCAAACTGGTTCAGATTGAACTTTTGCGGTGCCTGCGTGAAATATTCGTTGGTGTTGAGCTTGGTGTTGCGGAAGAACTCAAACAGCGATCCGTGCCATTGGTTCGATCCCGACTTGGTCGTAACTAGAACAGTGGGACCGGCGCGCTCGCCGTATTCCGCAGAGTACGTATAGGTCAAGACCTTGAATTCCTGGATGTCGTCGATCGACGAGAAGATGGCAATTCCGCCTTCATCCAACTGATTGTTATCGTTTCCGTCGAGCAACCAGTCGGTCTCCTGTTCGCGTGAGCCACCCACCGAAAGCGAAAACGATCCGCGAGTGGAAGCTTCGCTGCTGGGCGCCCCGTTGAAAAAGCTTTGCGGGTTCGTCGATGCAGTCGTGCCGGGCGTGAGCGTGGCCAGTTGCACGAAGTTGCGGCCGTTGAGGGGAAGGTCGGCGACCTCTTCGGAGGTGATGACCTGCCCCAGCGTTGGATTCGCAGTCTCGACCGCTACTTCCGTGGCGCTCACCATAACGGTCGAAGAGACAGACGCCGGCAAAAGGCCGAAATCCACTTCGCGATGCTCGTCTACTTGCAGCCGGATGTCTTTCTGCTCGGCGGGCTGGAATCCCTGCGACTCCACGTGAATCGTGTAGAACGCGACCGGCAGCAACGGGACCAGATAATATCCCGCGTCGTTGGTCTTGGCCTCGCGAGAAATGCCGGTACCTTGGGATGTGACCTTCACCGTCGCACCTGCGACCACCGCGCCCGCCTTGTCGGAGACCGTTCCCGAAAAACTACCGGAGGCCTGGCCGTGTAGTACCGGGCAGCCCGAAACCGCAAGTGACAACACAACTGCAACCAGCAGCGCCCTCTTATTCAGCATTCCTACCCCTTTTCGGCGGACCCGCGCCGAATGACGAAAGTGACTTTCCGTTTGGCGATAAACCGGGAGGTCGTTGGACCGTAGAAGGGCCTTATAAATGGCAGCTCCTTCCGAAGTCAAGACTTTTCAGCCGGAGAAGAAGATTAGCCGCTGGCTTCTTTACCTTTTTTGCACAGATGAGTGCAAGACGGCGCCGGGAAATCTGCACGAATGTTCTAGATCACAACCGGAGACCGAACCCATTTCAGGTACGAACTGCCCACTCTTCGTCAAAACGCGCGCGGTCGTAAAAAGATTTCTGTGTTCCGATGCCTGTCGTCGACAGTCCAGCGTACAGATTGGCACGCCGCACCGCTTCTTGCTCCGGCACTCCCTCCGCCAGGAATACGGCGAAGCTCCCGATGAATGCGTCTCCTGCGCCAGTGCTGTCGATGCTTTTCACCACAAACGGAGCCACATGCTCGCTCACTCCGCGAGCTGCGAGCATTGACCCATTCGCTCCCAGAGTGATGATGACTCGGCGAATGCCGCCGGCCACCAGATTCTCCGCACACTTCTTCGCGTCTTCGATACTTCGTATTGCGACCCCGGCAATTGTTTCCGCCTCACTCTCATTCGGAACGAAATAATCGAGGTCGGCCAGGGCACCCATATCGACGGGCTGACCAGGCGCCGGGTTCAAGATGCATCGAATGCCATGCCTTCGCGCGAACGCGACCGTGTAGTACACGGTTTCGAGAGGAATTTCAAACTGGAGGACAATGCAATCGACGGTTTTCAACATCTCAGCCGACGCCTCAACATCCGCCGGCTTTAACGCGTCGTTGGCCCCTTTCACCACCAGAATGCGGTTTTGTCCGTTGGGCTCGACGAAGATCGGCGCCACGCCGCTGGACAATCCCTCAACTAGCTTCACATGGGTTGCGTCGATGCCCAGCTTCTTAAAGTTGTCGATGGTAGCCGGACCAAACAGGTCGTTCCCAACTCGCGCCACCATGAACACATCCGCGCCGCAAAGCCGAGCGGCCACTGCCTGATTCGCGCCTTTGCCACCGAATCCGAGATCAAATTTCTGGCCGAAGATGGTCTCCCCCGGCTTCGGAAACCGGTCTGTGAATGTCGTGAGATCGATGTTGGCACTTCCTACCACCGCAATGCGAGGACGCCGGGGCATGGTTTCTTGAGAGAACCTGGGAACGCCGAGTCTATTTGGCGTCTCCGATTGTGTCAACGGAGTGGCAGTGCCTACGAGCAGGGACTGCCCACCTCACTTGTGGCGCGCGTATAAAGAAGAGTACAGTTACACACTTTGCGCTCGTCACAACACCCCTAAAGGAGAACCGATGTTCACGCCTTCGAGTTTGAGCATTGCGCTGCTGATGATGATCACCAGTGCTGTGTGTTGGGGTTCGTGGGCCAACACCTATAAAGGCGTCAAACGCTACCGTTTCGAGCTTTTCTACTGGGACTACGCCGTCGGCATCTTCTTAATCTCACTCGTACTCGCCTTCACCATGGGGAGCGCCGGGCACGATTCTTCTAGCTTTGTGAACAACGTCCGCTCGGCAGACACTTCGAACATTGTCAATGCGCTCATCGGAGGCGCGTTGTTCAATCTCGCCAATCTTTTGCTCGTGGCAGCGATCGACATGGCTGGCCTCGCCGTCGCGTTTCCCATTTCAATTGGCATCGCTCTCGTGGTTGGAACTGTATTGAGTTATGCACTTCAACCGAAAGGAAACGCCGTTTCCCTGGCCCTCGGCGTGGGATGCGCGTTTATCGCTGTGCTTTTAGATGGCAAGGCTTATGGAAGTCTCGTTTCTGCGGGACGCTCTGTCTCGAAGAAGAGCGTGGTCACATGCGTCGTGTCAGGGGTTCTGATGGGCTTGTGGGCTCCGTTCATGACTCACGCCATGACTCGTGGCAATTCGTTGGGACCCTATAGCGCAGCCGTGTTCCTGACTCTGGGAGCACTGCTCTCCTGCTTTATCTGGAACATCTATTTCATGAAGCATCCGCTGGTCGGAGAGCCGGTAAGCTTCACCGGATTTTTCAGCGGGCCTGCCTCCGGGCATGTGCTCGGGCTTCTCGGCGGATTCATCTGGGGGGTTGGCACGGTTTTCAATCTCGTGGCTGCAAGCTTCACCGGCGTTGCCATCTCCTACGCCATTGGCCAATCTGCTCCCATGGTTGCCGCGCTCTGGGGAATTTTCGCGTGGAAGGAATTCGAAAACTCAGGACCTCGAGCCAAAGTGTACCTTTGCCTGATGTTCATCTTCTATGGCCTGGCGATTTTCCTGGTCGCACGCGCGAACGGCTAAGCCTTACTTCCCTTTGATCCGGTTCACAAACAGTTCCAGGAAACGGTCGGCTTCTGAAGCCATGCACACGCGCGCGTTCGGCTTCAGATCGATTACACCTTCAATCTCGTAGTGGTCGCCATGCAGCACGTTTTTCTCGTCTGATCCCATGCGGTTCGCCACGGTTTCTCCGCGCGTAAACTCACCTTTGGTTTCCACATCGACATGCATTTCTTTGAGCGTTCCCAGAGTTGGATCCAAAGCAATCCCCACGGCCAGCGGATCATACATCGCAGCCCCGACGTATCCGCTTTTCTCGCTGCGGGTCAAATAGAAGTCGGCAATCTTCGAGATAAAGTCACTCTGCGGTCCGTGCGACGACTGCAGCTCCGCCAAATATTTCCGCGTAATCAACGTTCTCTCGCCCACATCAGACCCGACCATCGTCACCATCCAGCCTGCATTAAACACAATCTGCGCCGCCTCAGGATCGTTATAGATATTCGCCTCCGCCGCCCCGTCGACATTGCCACCCGAGATCGAGCCGCCCATGATGACGATATCCTTCACTAGAGCCGCAATCGAGGGATCTTTCGAAACTGCAAGCGCAATATTGGTCAGCGGGCCCACCGGAATCAGAGTGATCTCATGCGGATATTTGTGGATCATCTCGATAATCAGGTCTGGGCCAAACCGGGGATCCGCCTTGCATTTCGAAGGCGGCAACTCGACGTTCGCCAGGCCATTCTTGCCGTGCCAGTACTGCGCAGTAATCAGCTTCTGATTGAGCGGATGTTGTGCCCCACCGGCGACTACAACATCGCAGCGTCCCGCCAGCGAAACAATCTTCAGCGCGTTCTCCAGTCCCTGCCGCGCTTCCACGTTGCCGGGGACGACCGTCAGCGCTTCCACCTTGAACTCTGGAGAATTCAAAGCGAGGATGATGGCCATGGCATCATCAGTCCCCGGATCGGTGTCAATAATCACGCGCCTCGGCGCAGCCTGCGAAAACACATTGGCCAGTGAAGCAATAACGAAGAATGAAATCAGAATGGATGCAGTGTGGAGTTGTTTCAAAGGAAGGGTCCTTTCTCGAAACCCGACGCCGGCTATAGCAGCATACCGGCGATAGATGCCGACATCAGGTTGGCCATCGTTCCGGCCAGCATCGCGCGAATCCCCAGACGAGCGAGTTCACTCTTCTTGTTCGGCGCCAGCGCCCCAATCCCACCGATCTGAATTCCGATGGAGCTGAGATTTGCGAATCCGCAAAGTGCGAATGTCGCGATTGTGAATGAGCGCGGATCAAGCCCCGCTTTCATCGGCCCGAGCATGGAAAATGCCACTAGTTCGTTCAGTACCATGCGAGTGCCGAGCAGAGTTCCAATCACTCCGCAGTCGTGCCACGGAACACCAATCACCCAAGCGACCGGAGCGAAGACGGCTCCGAAAATCTTTTCCAGACTCTCGGGAAACCAAGCCACGTAGTGGTGAATCCCGCCCATAATGCCGTCCGCCAGCGCGATCAGCGCCAGGAACGCGATCAGCATCGCGCCGATATTCAACGCCATATGCAGGCCATCAGTAGTCCCGCGCGCCACCGCACCCAGCAAATTCTCTTCTTTCTCTGCTTGCTCTTCGTTCTCTGGCATAACCACTCGTCCCGCGGTCTTTGGCTCCTGGGTTTCGGGCACAAGCATCTTCGCCATCAGCAGCGTGCCCGGCGCCGTCATGATCACCGCGCTCAGCAGGTGTTTGGGTTCTATGCCAAACGCGATGTAGGCTGCCATGATTCCGCCGGAGACGTGCGCCATGCCGCTCGTCATCACAGTCATCAGTTCGGAATGTGTTAGATCCGGCAGAAACGGCCGGATGGTCACCGGCGCCTCGGTCTGTCCCATGAAAATACTGGCCGCAACGTTCAGCGATTCCGCACCGCTGGCGCCCATCACGCGGGTCATGACCCAGGCCGCAATCTTGATGATGAACTGCATGACGCCGAAATGATAGAGCACGGCGAAAAACGCGCAGATGAAGATAATGGTCGGCAGTACTTGAAAAGCGAAATAGAATCCGAAGTGCGAGCCTTGCTTCCCCAGGTCACCGAAGACAAACTGCGAGCCGACATACGAGTAGCTCAGCAAGCGGCTGACTGCGTCGCCGGCCTTCTGAAAAATCCTCTGCCCAGCGCCGATCCGCAACACACACACCGCAAAAGCGAGCTGCAGGCCCAAACCCCATGCCACGGTTTTCAGTCGAATCGCGCGGCGATTCGTCGAAAAAGCATAGGCCAATGCCAGCATGGTCAAGAGGCCAAGGATTCCAGTGTAGCGTCCCATCAGTTTTTCTCTCCGGGTTTCCCGATCACGCCATGGGTCGTCACATGATGGATCAAAGGTCTCTTGTCGCGCGCGCGCGAATCAGCAATTTGATAGCTCTCTTCCAGCAATGTCCGGGCACGAACCGCGAGCGCTTCTGCATTGTAGTAGATCGTCGCCAGCGCTTCGCCTGCGGAAACCGCATCTCCAACTTTTTTGTGGAGCACAATTCCCACCGCGGGATCAACCGAATCTTCCTTTCGCTCCCGGCCACCGCCGAGAATCACGCACGCTGTTCCCACCTGCTCGCACTGCAGAGCCGCGAGATATCCCGTCTTCGAACTGGAAACGGTCATCGTATGATGAGCCTGGGGCAGCTTCTTCGGATCGTCGATCGCCCGCGGATCTCCGCCCTGCAATTCAACCATCTGTCGAAACTTGTCCAGTGCCTTGCCCGAAGCGATCAATTTCTCGCTGTGCTTTTTCCCCTCCGCGACTGTGTCGGCAACTCCACCCAAATGAAGCATCCAACCCGCAAGCTCAAGGCAGAGTTCCCGCAAATCTTCAGGTCCTTCTCCGCGAAGAAGCTCCACCACTTCGACTACTTCAAGTGAATTGCCGATCATGCGCCCCAGCGGCTGATCCATGTCCGTGATCAGCGCCACCACTTGTTTGCCCATCCGCTCTCCGGTTTCAACCATGAGCTCCGCAAGAAACGCAGCGTCCTTTTCACTCTTCATGAATGCCCCGGAGCCGGTCTTCACATCGAGCACAAGTGCATCAACGCCCTCTGCAAGTTTCTTGCTCATGATGGATGCGCAGATCAGATAAGGACTTTCCACGGTGCCGGTGACATCGCGCAGCGCGTAAAGTTTGCGATCAGCCGGTGCGATCTCGGCCGTCTGCCCAATCATGGCGCAGCCGCAGGTTTCTAGGACGCGGAGAAACTTCTCCACAGAAAGATTCACATTGAAGCCTGGAATCGACTCAAGCTTGTCGAGTGTGCCCCCCGTATGCCCCAGGCCGCGGCCGCTGATCATGGGAACCGCCACGCCCGCGGCCGCTGCAAGTGGTGCCAGCACAAGCGAAGTCTTGTCGCCCACGCCGCCAGTCGAGTGCTTGTCGACTTTCTTTGCTGGCAGCGAAGAGAGATCGAGTACCTCGCCCGATTGCAGCATCGCGTCCGTTAGTGCAGCGGTCTCGGCTCGCGTCATCCCCCGCAGTACCACCGCCATCAGCCACGCGGAAACCTGGTAGTCGGGGATATCTCCGCGGGTGTAAGCGTTCACTATCGAGTCAATTTCGCACCGGGACAATTCTCCGCCATCTCGCTTTTTGCGAATCACATCGATGGCGCGAAAAGTCTGCGTTAGAGCCGGCTTTGGGTTCACTGGAGGCGGAAGCCCTCCGGCAGCAGTTCAGTAATGTGAGCTTGTTTAGGCCCGTCAGCCCCCTGGAAGAAGATTGTTGCGTTAGGGCCGAATTCGTAAATGACCTGACGGCACGCGCCGCACGGCGAGCAAGGCACTCCCTGGTCGTTGACTACCGAAACCGCGCGGATCTCGATCCTGGGCCCAAGCTGAGCGACCGCCGAAAAAATCGCCGTGCGCTCGGCGCAGTTGGTCATTCCGTAGGAGGCGTTTTCCACATTGCAACCGGAAAAGATTTTCCCGTCCGAAAGCAGGATGGCAGCTCCAACTCGGAATCTCGAGTAGGGCGCATAAGCGTTCTTCATGACTTCCGTCGCGGATCGTAGCAGATTTGCTGCCACCTCAGGTTTCAGCTTCTTCTCGCGCATTGGGGACCTTTCGCGGCGAAGCGGCGAAAGCGAGGGGTATTGTAAACCCTCGTCCAACAGGCCACGGCTTTTTCTCGGCCAGTTTCGAACTTACTTCCCCCCAGCCGTGCGCGGCGAACTCGCGTTGTAAGATTTCCTGCCGTACAATTACAGCGCGACGACCTGTTTGCGGCTTTAGTCCCGCGCCGCGAACCAAGGCGAATTCCCGTGCCGGTGGATCAGAACCATCCCGGAGCAGCTCAAGAGATGGCGCATAAGACTGGCGTCCATCAGCCTCATGCGGATTCTTCCCTCGCCATTCTCGGCGGACGTCTGCTCCAGCCGAACTCCGGAATTCCGCTCGACCTGAATTGGCTGCAGGAAGTTCGTGTGAACACCAGCGCGGTGGAACGCCGCGCCCAGAGCGGGGTAACGCGGAGAACGGTCAAGAAGGAATGGCAGGCCGCCTGGCTTCTCCGCGCAATCTCCTGCATGGACCTGACCACACTCTCGGGCGATGACACCGACGACCGCGTGCGCCGTCTGTGCGCGAAGGCGCGCCAACCCCTGCAGCAGGATCTAGTGCGCAAGCTCGAAATCGAGGAACTCGACGTGAAGGTCGCGGCCGTCTGCGTCTATCACGTCTTTGTCGAGACCGCACTGCATGCCCTTGAAGGCAGCGGTATCCCGGTAGCTGCCGTCTCCACGGGTTTCCCCGCCGGCCTGTCGCCGCTCGCTGAGCGGGTCGCGGAAATTCGCCGCTCTGTCGAGGCCGGCGCCCATGAGATTGACGTTGTTATCACTCGCGCCCTTGTCTTTGGCGGACGATGGCAGGCGCTCTATGACGAAGTTGCGGCCTTCAAACAAGCTTGCGGCGCTGCTCACATGAAAGTCATCCTGGGCGCAGGCGACCTGCTTACCCTGCGCAACGTAGCGCGCGCCAGTGTCGTAGCCATGATGGCGGGAGCCGACTTCATCAAGACCTCAACCGGCAAAGAACCTACCAATGCCACGCTGCCGGTGGGCCTGGTGATGACCCGCGCCATTCGGGAGTACGCTCAGCAAACCGGCATGGCTGTGGGATTCAAAGCCGCCGGCGGCATTCGCACTGCCAAGCAGTCGACCGACTGGCTGGCCATGATGAAAGAAGAACTCGGGCAATCGTGGATGCTCGCCGCGCTGTTTCGGTTCGGCGCGAGTGGGCTGTTGGGAGACATCGAGCGGCAACTCGAGCATCACGCGACCGGACGTTATTCCGCGGAATATCGTCACCCCATAGCGTAGGGGGCGGATGCTGTGTTTGAAGAAAGACGGAATCGAGTCAATCGAAAATGAGCATTGCTGAAAAATTTCTGACGATGGAGTATGGTCCCGCTCCCGAAGACCCCAAAGAGGCGCAAGCCTGGCTGGAGCGCCACGGCCGTCGTTTCGGGCATTTCATCAACGGCACGTCGCAGGCCCCGGCCGCTGGAGAATATTTCGAGACGATCGATCCTTCCAACGGCGAGAAACTCGCTTCCGTCGCTCAAGGTTCATCCCCAGATATCGACTCTGCCGTGCAAGCCGCGCGCGCGGCGTTTCCGAAATGGCAAGCGCTCACTCCGCACGTCCGTGCGCGTTACCTCTATGCCTTGGCGCGGCTGGTGCAAAAACATTCTCGCCTTCTCGCCGTTCTGGAAACCATGGACAACGGCAAGCCCATCCGCGAGAGCCGTGATATCGACATTCCGCTGGTGGCGCGGCATTTCTACTATCATGCTGGCTGGGCACAACTTCTCAATCAGGAATTTCCCGAGTACGAACCTTGCGGCGTCGTAGGCCAGATCATCCCCTGGAATTTTCCTCTGCTGATGGCGGCGTGGAAAATTGCTCCAGCGCTTGCCACCGGAAACACGGTCGTATTGAAGCCCGCGGAATTCACTCCTCTGACTGCGCTCGCTTTTGCTGAACTTTGTCAGGAGGCGGGATTGCCCGCCGGAGTCGTCAACATCGTCACAGGAGACGGCTCGACCGGCGAGGCCCTGGTCAAACATCCCAACGTAGATAAAATTGCATTCACCGGTTCCACCGAAGTCGGACGCGCGATTCGCAGCGCCACCGCCGCAACTCCCAAGCGCCTGTCGCTTGAGTTGGGAGGAAAGTCTCCCTTCATCATCTTTGACGATGCCGACCTCGACAGCGCCGTCGAGGGATTAGTCGATGGAATCTGGTTCAATCAAGGGCAGGTGTGCTGCGCGGGCTCGCGCTTGTTGATGCAGGAAAGCATTGCTGAGAATTTGATGGCGAAGATCCGGGACCGCATGAGCACGCTGCGCATCGGCCTTCCTCTGGACAAAGCAATCGACATCGGTGCGATCGTCGCGCGCGTGCAACTCGATCGCATCGAGCGCATGGTCGGGCAGGGAATCGCCGAGGGCGCAACCTGCTGGCAGCCGCAGGTCGCCTTGCCGGCGCGCGGTTTTTATTATCCACCTACGCTGCTGAGCAATGTGCATCCCACGTCAGTCGTGGCGCAGCAGGAGATCTTCGGACCTGTGCTCGCCGCGATGACGTTCCGCACTCCGAAAGAAGCGGTCGAGTTGGCTAACAACACGGTCTATGGCCTGGCAGCGTGCATTTGGAGCGAGAACATCAACGTAGCGTTGCACGTGGCCGCGCAACTGAAAGCCGGTGTGGTCTGGGTGAACTGCACGAACCTCTTCGACGCTTCCTGCGGTTTCGGCGGCTACCGTGAGAGTGGATACGGACGCGAAGGCGGCAAAGAGGGCCTGCTGGAATACTTGCAGCCTTCATGGTTCAAGAACGCTCCCGCGCTTTCCGCCGCGCGGCCCCTCGCGGCTCCGCCCACAGAACAAGAACCGGCGACCAGCACTCCCGCCATCGATCGCACCGTCAAGCTCTACATCGGCGGCAAGCAGACGCGTCCAGATTCTGGCTACAGCATGGAAGTGCATTCCGCCGATGGACGTTTGCTGGGTGAAGCCTCGCTCGGTAACCGCAAAGACATTCGCAACGCAGTCGAGGCTGCCCGCAAAGCGGAAGCATGGGCGAAAGCAACGTCGCACAACCGTGCGCAGATTCTTTACTACTGCGCCGAGAATCTTTCCCAGCGACGCGACGAAATTATCCGCGGTTTGACCGCGGTCGTCGGCGCAAAGCAAGCCGCGGCAGAACTCGATCTTAGTGTCGAGCGCATTTTTTCCTACGCAGCCTGGGCTGACAAGTTCGACGGAGCCGTCCACAATCCTCCATTCCGCAATATCGCAATTGCGATGAACGAACCGTTGGGAACCATCGGGATCGTCTGCCCCACGGAGGCGCCGCTCCTCGGTTTTCTTTCGCTCGTCCTGCCGGCGGTCGCGATGGGCAATACCGTGGTTGCGGTCCCTTCCGAGTCATACCCACTCATCACCGCGGATCTCTATCAACTCTTCGACAGCAGTGATGTTCCGGGCGGCGTGGTGAACATCGTCACGGGATACGCCTCGCAGCTTCTGAAAACTCTTGCAGAACACGACGATGTCGACGCCATCTGGTCCTTCGTCGACGAAGCCGGCGCTATTGCCGCGAAAGCCATGTCGGTCGGCAATCTAAAGCAGGTCTGGACCAACGAGGGCCGGGCCATCGACTGGTTCAATCCAAAGCTGGCGGAAGGACGCTGGTTTCTCGAGCATGCCACTCAGGTGAAGAATATCTGGGTTCCGTACGGCGAATGATCTACGCAGGATGACCTCCGGAGAATGAGCTCGGATCGGTTGCTTTTCTTCTGTCTCCGGACTAGCATACTTCCGTTGTTCTTCTCCGCCTGGCATCTTTGACATCACGTCATGCCATCCATGTTCGATCTACGTGCTGATCTTCTATGTGTTGATCTAAGGAGGAAGTATGGGTATCGCAGTTTCACCACAGATTCATCCCCAGGTCGCGGAGTTCCTCGAAAAGCCGCGCAAAATGTTGATCAATGGCCAATGGGTAAGCTCCATTTCTGGCAAGACTTTTCCTACCTACAATCCTTCCACCGGCGAAGTTCTGGCACAGGTGGCGGAAGGCGATCGTGAAGATATTGAACAAGCGGTGAAGGCCGCGCGCAAGGCCTTCGACCACGGCCCGTGGCGGCGATTGACCTCATCCGAACGCGGACGCATGATCTGGAAGCTGGCCGATTTATTGGAGCAGCACACCGAAGAGTTTGCGTACCTCGAGAGCCTTGACAACGGCAAGCCCCTCACAATCGCACGCGCAGCTGACGTTCCGCTGGCGGTTGATTTGTTCCGCTACATGGCGGGCTGGACTACAAAGATCGAAGGCAACACGATTCCGATCTCGGTTCCATATACGCCAGGAGCGAAGTATCTCGCCTACACCTTGCGCGAGCCCGTCGGAGTTGCAGGCCAAATCATTCCATGGAATTTTCCTCTGCTGATGGCCGCGTGGAAGTTGGGCCCGGCTCTCGCCTGCGGCTGCACTGTAGTGTTGAAGCCGGCAGAGCAAACGCCGCTTTCGGCGCTACGTCTCGGCGAACTGATCGCGGAGGCTGGCTTCCCCGAAGGCGTGGTCAACATCGTGCCCGGCTACGGCGAGACGGCAGGCGCCGCACTGGCGGCTCATCCCGACGTCGACAAGATTGCATTCACAGGTTCGACAGAGGTTGGCAAGCTGATCGTCCACGCTGCGACCGGCAACTTGAAGAAGGTGTCGCTCGAGCTTGGCGGCAAGTCTCCCAACGTTATCTACAAAGATGCCGATCTCGACGCAGCAATCCCTGGGGCTGCGAGCGCGATTTTCTTCAATCACGGTCAGTGTTGCTGCGCCGGATCGCGTCTCTACATCGAGAAGCCAATCTTTGACCGCGTTGTGGAAGGCGTCGCCGAACAGGCGAAGAAAATCAATGTCGGCTCAGGCCTCGATCCAGAGACGAGTATGGGACCACTCGTCTCCGAAGAACAGCTGAGCCGCGTTTGCGGTTATCTCGAAGCCGGCTTCTCGGAAGGCGCCAAAGCGATCACTGGTGGCCACAAGAAAGGTGATAAAGGCTATTTCGTCGAGCCCACCGTTCTCGTCAACACTCGCGAAGACATGAAGGTCGTGCGGGAAGAAATCTTCGGGCCCGTGGTGACGGCGATGCCGTTCGACGATCCCGAAGAACTCATGCCGCGTGCCAACAACAGCGAATACGGCCTTGCTGCCGCCGTCTGGACGCGAGACATCAGCAAAGCCCACCGCACCGCCGAACTTCTGCGCGCCGGTACGGTGTGGATCAACTGCTACAACATCTTCGACGCATCTCTCCCCTTCGGCGGATACAAACAATCCGGATGGGGCCGCGAGATGGGGCACGATGTTCTAAACAATTACATGCAAACCAAGGCGATCTGCACCAAGTTGGTGTAGCTCACCGCTCCAATAAGAAAGGACGGCGGGTCAGCGCCGTCCTTTTATTTTTCCAATGCGAACGGCCTGCCGCCGCTACTTTTCCATCAGCAGAACCTTCTCCGCGTTATCAATCTCGGTCAACTTTACCTCGATCACCTCGTTCATGGTCGTCTGGATATTGCGGCCCACAAAGCTGGCCTCGACGGGCAATTCCCGATGTCCGCGGTCGATTAGCACGCACAACTGCACTCGGCGCGGTCTGCCGTGCGAAAACAGTGCGTCCAGCGCAGCCCGCGTCGTACGTCCTGTAAAAAGAACATCGTCGACCAGCACAATATTCTTATCCTCAATCGAGAACCCAATTTCTTTTTCCTGCACCACCGGTTTGGGTCCGAGTGTAGAAAGATCGTCGCGATAGAAAGTGATGTCCAGCGTGCCAACCGGAACTTTGGCACTTTCGATGCGCGTAATGATCTTGCCCAGGCGCTCCGCGATCGGGACGCCGCGGCGGCGAATCCCAACTAATCCCAAACCTTCGATGCCGCCGTTTTTTTCCACGATCTCATACGCCAGTCGCACCAGGGTGCGCTCGATTTCTGATGCCGACATGAGCTGCGCCTTCTGACGCAGACCCGTTTTGCGGGAAGGAGCTTTTGAGTTCATCGTTGCGCGTACCTCACAAAATAGCGGCTACCAACTGTATTCAACGTGGAGTCAGAGGTCAAGCGGCAACCAGCGCCTTGATTAGGTGCAATTCACGAATAGAATCGAACGGCCGGAGAGAATCAGACGTCGCGGTGTTCGCTCGACATCAGATCTGCGGCGACTGCCTGTTCTTTGCCGCCGCCGCCGCTCTGCACTCGCACAGTTCGGGTCAATACACCGGCATCCTTTTGCAGAGCCTGCAGCGTAATCGCGTGAGGAGTCGAAGCCGCGCCATCGCCGGGCAGAATTCCCACCCCCTGATTTCGCCCTCCGGCCTTGGCGCGATAGAGCGCCGTGTCCGCGAGTTCGATGATCTCTTCCGCACAAACCGCCTCGTATGCCCCGCGGCTCCAGGGAAAGGGAGCCCATCCCACGGAGCAGGTCTTCCGCACCCGAACCCCGTGTCCGAGATCAAACGCTTCTGATGACATGATCTCAAGAACGCGCTCGCAGAAGGCTGGCGTGCCAGACGGATCCGCCGAGCGCGACATAATCAGGAATTCCTCTCCTCCCCAGCGCACCAGCACGTCCGACTTACGGACTACGCCGCTTAGTCGCTCCGCCACTCGCTGCAGCAGGCGATCGCCGGCAGGATGACCATGACGATCGTTTACTTCTTTGAAAAAGTCCACATCCACCATGATGAAGATCAGATCGCGATGATCCAGCTTTCGAATGTCGCTGCCGCGGGCTCTCTCGTAATTTCGAAGAACCTGCCCAGCTTCGGCCGTAAGAATTTCTTCGAGATAGCGCCGGTTCCACACTCCAGTCAACGGATCAGTAAAGGAAATTTCCTGGAGCTCGAGATTCTTGCGCTGCAGTTCCAGACTGTGCCACCGCAGCGACTGTTCCTTGCTCTCCAACTCGTCCTTCAGCTTGCATGTTTCGTCGAGATTTTCCCGGGACAAACGCAGCAGGTGGAGCAGTTCGCGATCCATGCAGTGCTGCTTGACGAACACTAGCGCACCCATGAAGACCATCGCTGCGATAGTCAGGAACAGTCTGTAGGATCGCACCCGCGGTGGCGCCCCTCCCCCGAACTCAGCCCATGCCACCATCAGCGGCGTGGAGAACACAGCGATCATCGCCAGGCGCGCGGTCCACATGCTGTGGTCGTGGCGTGGTTCCTGGTCAGTGGGCTGGTCAGACGAAGATCCGCGTGCGATGAACCCCACGGATGCGAACCACGCCATCGCAGCTACCAACGGAACGTCAAAAAGACTGCCCGTGTAGTACTGGTGATAGTCGATCGCTACGCCCGCCAGAAGTGAGCCCACGCTGTAAAACAAGGCAGCGACAAACAATTGCCGGTAGATAAGCCGCCAGGACCCGAGACTGCGCTTCCAAACCAGGCCTACCCCCGCAATCAGAACAATCTGTTCGCATGCGTAGAGCACATCGAAGCTGTGGCCATAAACCGCTTCGTTCGGCGACACATACTGCCAAGGGATCACGATGAATAAATAAAGATAAAGCCACCAGGTGAGCAGCAGAAAAAAGTCGAGCGACACCAGCCGCAGGGAATTTTCTTTCCGCTGAACTTGCGGCTGCACCACCAGGGCGGCCATCATCGGAACCACATGGAGGAACAGAACTACGTCTCCCACAAACGGGTTCGGCACTTCCTGGCGCAGGAAGACCTCGAAGTAGGTCCAGAGGATCTGCGTACACAGCCACATCCCACAACCGAGCGCCATGAGCGCCCAGAAAAGCTTGGCTTTTCTGTAGCTTGTCTTGAGGTTCGAGAGGATGGACAGCATTCCGCAGAAAAGCAGAGCAGACTGCATCAGATCGCCGAAGGCGGTCAGTCCAACACTGCGTGGAACAAACAGAGACACTAATACGTGAACGCACACCACCGCGCACACGATTCCCGTCCACTTGCCGGGTTTTCGCACCGAGATGAGACCCACGCTAAGAGTGTATGGCGGGGTCAGGTTAGTGCGTGTGTTACTGAAGTAATAGCCTGCGTGACCCAAGCGTGCAATCCAATCTTTAGCCAATCGCGACCAGAAATCGCCGCACAAACCGGAAAACATCGTGATAGGAGTTGTAAAGCGGCACTGGTGCAACCCGAAAAACGTCAGGTTCCCGCCAGTCGCCCACGATGCCCTCCGCTGCCAGCCTTCTGCACAGAGCCCGCCCGTTGTGTGAAATTCGGATCGACAGCTGCGCGCCCCGCCGGTCCTCTTGACGTGGTGTGATAATTGAAAAAGCCGGAGACGCCTTTTGATTCAGCAGGAACTCCAGATACCCCGTCAGCGACACGCTCTTCGCCCGCAAACGCTCCATCCCCGCTTCGTGGAAGATAGCCATCGACGCGCGCAAGACGGCCAGGCTGACGATCGACGGATTGCTCAACTGCCAGCCATCGGCGCCAGGCATGGCGCGAAAGTCGGGCCCCATCTCGAACCGCGATTGCTCGTCATGCCCCCACCAGCCGGCGAAGCGTGGCAAATCCCACTCCCGCCCATGACGCTCATGAACAAAACAACCCGCAACACATCCCGGTCCGCCATTCAAATATTTGTAACTGCACCAAACCGCAAAATCCGGGCCCCACTCATGAAGTTTTAGCTCCAAATTACCGGCTGCGTGCGCCAGATCAAAACCGACCACGCAGCCCCGCGCTCGACCCAATTTCGCAATGCGCGCCAAGTCATAAGCTTGACCGGTGGAATAATTTACTCCTCCCAGCATAATCAGCGCGATCGCATCCCCTTCGCGCTCGATCTCCGATTCAATGTCTTCATCGCGAAGGCAGCCCTCGCCCGCCCGCGGGGTCAACTCGATCAGCGAGGTCGCCGGATCAAAGCCATGGAAACGAATCTGGGACTGCACAGCGTACTGGTCCGAGGGGAAAGCTCCGCATTCCACGACAATCTTGTGTCTCTGTCGCGTCGGCCTGTAGAACGAAACCATCATCAGGTGCAGGTTCACCGTGAGCGAATTCATCACCACAACTTCGGCGGGATTCGCCCCCACCAACTCCGCAGTCTGTTCTGTGAGCAGCCGATGGTAGGGCATCCACGGGTTCTTCGCGTGGAAATGTCCCTCGACGCCAAGCTGCGCCCATTCGTTCAATTCCTGCTCGATATATGCCGCCGCCGTCTTGGGCTGCAGCCCAAGCGAGTGCCCACAAAGATAAATGCATTCGCGGCCTGGAGTGCTTGGAAGGAAGAAGCGCTCACGAAACTCCTTCAGCGGATCGCGTTTATCCATCGCAATCGCAAAACCTTCGCCGGATTCGAACTTCGGCCGATGTTCGAGATCGCTCACTGCCGAATCTCCAGCGGTGTAAGATCGCGGCGAATCAGCTGATCTGCTCTGTCCCAATCGAGATCCTCCACCCGATCGATGGATTCACACAGCTCCGTCAGCATGCGGTCTTGAACCGTGCCACGCGCCAGAGCAACCGAGTAGGGAATGCGATGAAACGTCACCATGGCGTATTTAGGCACGAAGAGTTGCGGATACTTTGCTTCCAGTGCCAGCTCCACCTTCTTTCGCAGTAAGAATCGCGCGTCCGCAACCCGATCTCTCATTTCCGTAAAATTCTCAATCGCCATGTCCGCAATGGCGTCAGTATTCACCTTGCGCTGTTTCTCGAACTCGGCGAAAACGTGTGCCCAGTTTCCTCCGTGGTCGTCGAGCAACTCAACTAGATGAGTACAGTCCTCGAACCCGCAGTTTATTCCCTGGCCGAAGAAGGGAACGATGGCGTGAACCGCGTCCCCGAGAAGCAGCGCTCTTCCTTCCACATGCCATGGAGAGCACTTGATGGTAACCATCGCACCGATCGGATTCGCAAAGTAATTGTCGGCCAGTTGTGGCATCAGCGGAACTGTATCCGGGAAGCGAGATTCGAAAAACTCGATCACCTGCGCCCGCGTAGTCAGGCAGTCAAAGCTGTCCGCGCCTTCGAACGGTAAAAACAGAATGCATGCAAACGTGCCGTCGATGTTAGGCAAGGCAATCAGCATGTGGTTGCCCCTCGGCCAGATGTGCAGCGCGTGCGTCTCCAGAAGATGCTCACCCTTGGGCCCAGCTGGAATCGTCAGCTCCTTGTAGCCGTAGTCGAGATATTGTTGCGAAAAATTAAACCGGGCCAGCTTGAGCATTTCGGCTCGAATCGCCGACGCCGAACCATCGCATCCAATCACAACCTCCGTCGCTCGCGTAGTCTCCTCGCCCGTTTCCTCGTTGCGCACTCGCGTCGCACCGGTCTTCAAGTCGTATCCGGTACAACGCTGACTGAAGTGAATTGTCGCCCCGTGTTCCTCTGCCGCATTGATGAGCGCAATGTTCAACTCAGCCCGCGAAATCGAGTTGATGACTTCCGCTTCGTCCTTCCCGTACGGCTGGAACGTCAGTTCCCCGCCAGTCGAATGCATCATTCGCCCTTTCATCGGGATAATGATGCTGCGCATGCGTTCCCAAAGGCCGGCTTGCTGCAAAGCGTGAATGCCGCGGGTCGAAAGCGCGAGGTTGATAGACCGCCCCGCGCTCATGCGCACGCGCCGCATATCGGGACGCCGCTCATAAATCTCGACTGTGAATCCCCTTTTCGCCAAAAGAATAGCCAGGAGGGGGCCGTTCAGTCCGGCGCCGATCAGCGTGACTTTGTCATGTGCGGCCTTCATCTGAGAGGTGCGACGATTATTCCCTTCAACCGATAACGCTGAAGGGAACAACTTCTTACTCGGTCAACAACGTTCTCGCCTCCCACAATTCGGGAAAGAATTTCTTGTC
>DATHOK010000152.1:0-2872 GCA_035484995.1 Verrucomicrobiia bacterium
GCGGAAAAATCGGAGCCGCCTCGCCCAATCGTAGTAGTGATGCCTGCGCGGTTCGCTCCAATGAACCCGCCCATCACCGGAACCCGGCCGGCATCCAGCAGCGGTTGCACTTTGTTCCGCAGCCGCTCGTTGGTTTCTTCCGTCTGCGGTACTGCTTCCATATAGCTGCTGTCGGTGACCAGAACTTCACGCGAGTCTACGTGCACGCCATTCAGTCCGTGAGCCGAAAACGCCGCCGCCACAATCTTGCTGGAAAGCATTTCGCCGAAAGCGGCAACATGATCGGTGGTTCGCGGAGTCAACTCACCGACCGCCGAAATCCCTCGCAGCAATTCGTCCAGTCCCTCGAAGTCGCTTCCCAAGTCAGAGTGGAAGTCAGTGAACAGCGCGGTGCCCAGCAATTCGCTGGCAGTGTTGTAATGCCTTTCCTGAAGAGACCGGCAGAGTTTGAGCGCCGTTTTGCGTTCTCCGGCTCCCGCTGCGCGGGCCATGGTGAGCAAAGTGTCGGTAACTTTGGCCATGGCGCTAACGACCACCACCGGTTTTTGCGGCAGCCGGTCCTTGACGATTGCGGCCACGCGTTCGATGGCCCGGGCATCTTCCACCGACGTGCCGCCGAATTTCATCACGATCATCGGCGTCGCTTCCTTGCAGGAGTGCGGGAGTGCCGATTATAAGAACGCGGTTTGGGTTTCATTCTAAGAACTTGCGGCTAAGAACTTGCGAAGTAGCCTTTGGCCTTCAGCAGTTCGGCGTTCAACACGGCCGCTCCAGCGGCTCCGCGAATGGTGTTGTGCGAAAGTACCGTAAACTTCCAATCCAGCACGCCGCACGGCCGCAAGCGTCCCACCGCGGTGGTCATGCCTGCTCCCAGGTCAACGTCAAACCGCGGTTGCGGACGATCATTCGCTTCGAGGTAAATGACAGGACGCTCCGGAGCGCTCGGCAGCTTCAATTCCTGCGGCTCACCGCGATACTCGTTCCACGCGGCGATAATCTCCTCCGGCTTGGCCTTGGTCTTCAGCCGCACCGAAACTGATTCCGTGTGCCCGTCCTCGACGGCAACCCGGTTGCATTGGGCGCTCATGGCAAAAGTTGCGGGGATAATCTTTGTTCCGTTCATCTGGCCGAGAAGTTTAAGCGTTTCCTCTTCCATCTTTTCTTCTTCATTGCGGATGTAGGGAATGACATTGCCGAGGATGTCGAGCGAAGCCACGCCCGGGTAGCCCGCCCCGCTGACGGCCTGCATAGTTACTGCCATCACCGTCTCCAGGCCAAATCGCTTTTGCAAAGGCACCAGGGCGAGCACAAGTCCGATGGCGGAGCAGTTGGGATTAGTTACTACGTATCCGCCGGATTTCTTCCGCCACGTTTGCCCGTCGATCAACTTGATGTGCCCGGCATTTACCTCGGGGATCACCAGCGGCACATCGGACTGCATGCGCAGCGCACTCGAATTCGAAACCACGGCGCAGCCTGCCTCAGCAAACCGCGGCTCGATTTCGGCGGCGATCGAAGCATCGAGTGCGGCGAAAATAATCTTCGGCGCGCCTTCCGGCGTTGCGGGGGAGACTCTCATCGCGGCCACGTTTGCCGGCAATGGCGTCTTGAGTCGCCAGCGTGTCGCGTCCGAGTAAATCTTGCCTTCGGAACGGTCAGAGGCGGCCAGCCAGGCGACCTCGAACCACGGATGGCGCTCCAGCATCTGGATAAACCTCTGCCCGACCACGCCAGTGGCGCCCAGGATGCCGACAGGAATTTTATTGCTCATAAAAGGTTCTTTCGATTCTACAACAGCCGATGTTTACGGAATGGGCTGGAGTGAAGGGTCAAACTAGCCCAAAAACCTGCAAATCCCCCACCTACAAGCACTTCCCAGCCTTGGCTCCGTCCGCTTCTTGGCGCTCCAGTAGTGCCCGTCTTTTGCCGATAGGAGATTCTGGAGGACTATCATGCCGGAGCTCCGCCAGAATTTCTTTACCAAGGAATGGGTCATCATCGCCACCGAACGCGCCAAGCGTCCCGAAGAGTTGGCCACGCATCGGCCGGCGCAAACCGTGCCGTCTTTCGTGGAGACCTGCCCGTTCTGCCCCGGCAACGAGAGCAAGACCCCGCCTGAAGTCATGCGCTTTCCCGCAAAGGTCGGCGAGCCTTGGGCAGTGCGTGTCATTCCCAATAAATTCGCTGCACTTTCAAGAGAGGCCCAGCCTACCCGCAGCCAGCAAGACGTTTGGCGGCGCATTGAGGGCTTCGGCTTTCACGAAGTCATTATCGATAGTCCCGACCACTCCTGTTGCATGGCTCTTTTGCCTGACGAACAGGTGGCCAGCATTCTCCGCGTCTATAAGGAGCGCTACACCTTGCTCAGTATGGACCGCCGGGTCAACCACGTAACCATCTTCAAGAACCACGGCCTCGACGCCGGGGCCAGCCTGCAGCATCCACATTCCCAGATCGTTGCAACCCCCGTGATCCCAAGCCAGGTCCGGCATCGCCTGCACGAGGCTCTGCGCCATTATGACGACTCAGGAGAATGCATGTTCTGCCACATGGTCGAACGCGAAGTGGAGGACAAGACCCGTATCGTCATCAAGAGTGAGCATTTTGTGGCGATGGAAGTGTTCGCTTCGGCCACGCCATTTGCCACTCACATCTTTCCCCTCCGCCACATGGCCACGTTTGGAGATGTCTCGGCTGCGGAGATTGCCGACCTTGCCCGCGTTTTGCGCAGCCTGCTGGCGAAGATCTACGTCGGGCTTGAAAATCCGGATCTCAATTTCACTATCCGCAGTGGCCCATCGGATTATGCCAGCGCTCGCCATTTCCACTGGTATGTAAGCGTGATTCCGCGCCTCACGCGAGTCGCCGGCTT
>DATHOK010000153.1:0-5786 GCA_035484995.1 Verrucomicrobiia bacterium
CATCGACTGCATTACGGTTTCGAGATCTTCCTCCGCTTTGCCCCCGTAGGCTTTGTCGATGCCCGTCAGGATGGAGCTTTCGGAGGCCACGACCGGCTCGATGTTGAAGCCGGTCATGAACTTGATATCGTCCATCGCGAAAACATTGGTCGGGTCGACCATGGCGATGGTGAGCGACGCGCCCACGCGGCTCAGGGGAAGAATCTGGTAACGCTTCGCGGTTTCAAACGGGATCAGCTTGACTACAGCGGGATCGATTTCAAAATACGAAAGATTGATGGCTGGGACGCCATACTGCCGGGAGAGAAAATTGGTGACATCCTCATCCGTGAGGAAGCCAAGCTTTACCAAGGCAGACCCCAGGCGGCAGTTCTGCTCCTTCTGGGCCTTGGTAGCTTGTTCCAACTGCTCCGGGGTTATGATCTTCTCTTTGACGAGAAGGTCACCCAGCCGTTGAGACATACGTCGATCTCCTATCCACGTAGTGGAACGCTGCCCGGCGAAACGTCGCCGGCATTTACACAAATCACTGCTTTTACTGGGGAGAAGAGCAGTGTCTTTGTGGTGACACAAATTGTCACAGCAAGTCGATTACCGTACCAGTTACCGTAGTACTTGGACTTTTCGCTATCCTTGATACGCTTCCAGCTAAGTTTCAGAACCCGCGCCAGATGAGCTTTTTCCTCAGAAAAAATCCAAATCTCAGGCTCAGGTACATGCACTTCGGTAAGCGCCCGCGGGGTCTGGTGTGATCAACGCGGCGAACTCTGCGGCCAGCGTACATTCGCGCGTGGACTCAGCGATCAGGGCTGGCTAACTTTGCGGGTTGACGCCAGAGGGCACAGATTTACGGACGAAATACACGGTTTCATTGTGGGAGTGGGAAAGAATTATTGCAGGCTCGTTGTGACGAGCGCCCTTTACAGAAGTTTCTGTCTCGGTCTAAGTAGATCAGGTGTCAGGTCTTGGGTGTTCGGTCTTGAGGAGATTTCTTGTTTATCGACTGTTGGAAGTCGGCAATTCTGATAGCGGCGCTGGCTTCTGTCTGCTGCGCTCAATCGCTGCGGCAGGAGGCGGAAAACGCAGGCTTGCTCGTCGGCACGGCTGTCCGTCCACCTCAGCTTTCGGAGGCTGCCTACGCTTCCACCCTGGCTCGCGAGTTCAACATGGTTGAGGCGGAAGATGCCATGAAGTGGTGGGTGCTGCGGCCGGATCGTGCCACCTACGATTTTCGCCAGGGTGATGAAGTGGTTCACTTCGCCAAGGCGCATCAGATGAAGGTCCGCGGGCATTGCCTGGTCTGGGGCCGTTACAACCCGGATTGGCTGACGCGGGGCCACTTCACTCCGCGGCAACTGTCGCGACTGCTGCGCGAACACATTACGCGCGTGATGAAGCACTATCGCGGGCAAGTCTTCGCGTGGGATGTGGTGAACGAAGCCCTGGATGAGAACGGCAATCTGCGCGATGCCCTCTGGTACAACCAGCCCGGCATTGGATTGTCGACCGAAGGAACAGCTTACATCGAGCAAGTATTTCGCTGGGCGCACAAGGCAGACCCGCACGCCCTGCTCTTCTACAACGAAGCGGAGGGCGAAGGGATGAACCGCAAGTCGGATGCGATCTATGCCATGGTCGAGGATTTCAGGCGCCGGAGCGTTCCGATCGATGGCGTGGGATTGCAGTTGCACATATCCACGCTTGATGCGGGCACCGGCGCCGCCGCTGACATTTCCTCGAACATCGCCCGGCTCACTGCGCTCGGCGTACAGGTTCACATCACGGAACTCGACGTCTCTGTGCCTTTGGATTCCAACGGCATGCCGAAGTCTGAGGACTTGACGCGGCAGGCAGAGGTCTATCGCGGCATCGTGAGGGCGTGCTTAAACAACCCGGGCTGCACCGCGATCCAGACCTGGGGATTTAGCGACAAGTATTCGTGGATTGGATCCCATTCGCGCGGCACCCGCGGGCACGCACTGCTCTTCGATCGAGCGTACCAGGCCAAGCCCGCTTACCGGGCGGTGTGGGAGGAGCTTTCGGCGGGGCGGACATCCGACTCTAAACCGCACGTTAATCCCCTGCATTGAGCGCCAGGCAGCCTTTGAGTCATCTCCAACGGCCGCGCCTGCATCTATAATGAATTCGGTCCATTCACCGCTCGCAGACCGCGATTGAACGCGATTGAACGCAAAAGACTGGACCACTGGATCCGCGTGGTGCAGACCGTTCCAACTCGCCCCCCCAAGACCTCGCAACGCAAGCGGCTCATTATTGTGCTGACGGTGTCGGTTTTTCTTTTGTTCGCCATCCTGGTTTCACAGACCGCGTTTAACCAAACCATACTGCGCCCCGATACCAACCAGCAGGCAATAGTTTTTTACGCGCTCTCGCTGTTGATTTCTCTTCTATTTGTTGCTCTTACTTTTGTACTGGCGCGCAACCTGCTCAAACTTTTTGCTGAGCGCCGCCTGGGGGTGTTGGGGTCGAAATTCCGCACCCGCATGGTGGTGGGAGCGCTGCTGCTTTCTTTTGTTCCAGTGATGGTGATGTATTGGTTTGCCTACGGGCTGATGAATCGGTCGATCAACATATGGTTTTCCACTCCAGTCGAAGAAGTCCGGGAAGATACAGATGCGATGGCGTCTCTGCTGGCCAACTACGCAGCGCAGAACGCGCGGGCGGAGGCCGTTTCCATTGCTGCCTCGCCGGAGGTCCAGCGGGCTTTCGAAGGCCACGGGTTCTCCTCCGCAGTCGAAGAATTTCGCAGCCACGAGCCCACTCTGCAGGGCGGGTTTGCACTCGCCATTGAGAACGGGATTCCAGAGGCCAGCCTTGGAGTCCCCGCGCCCTGGCCGCAATTGAAGGAGAAGCTGCCGCTGGCCGAGGCCGCCGCGGCACAGCCCGCGCGTTTCACCTGGGAGCAAACTGAGTACACGCTGGGCAGCGCTGCGGTTGGGAAAGACGGCTTGATCCTTGTGGCCCTGCCGTTGCCGCCAGAGTTTTCGAAGACGGTACGCCAGATCGAAGCCAGCCAGCAGCGCTATCTGCAGCTTAGTCGCGAGCGCAAACATGTGCGGCAGACCTATATGGGCCTGCTTCTGTTGCTCACGATGATGGTTCTGTTCGTGACCACGTGGCTGGCGCTGTTTCTCTCGAAGCTGGTGACTCGTCCGCTGGCTGCGCTGGCCGAGGCAACGCAGGCAATCTCTCGCGGACGTCTTGACTACCGCATCGACGTGAGCGCCGCCGATGAAATTGGGGATCTGGTGCGCTCCTTTAATCGGATGGCGGAGGAACTCGAAACCAGCCGGCGGCAGAATGAGGCTTCGAGCCGCGATGCCAGCGTGGCCAATGCAGAACTCGACCAGCGCCGCCGCCAAATGGAAACGGTCCTCGAGAGCATTCCAACCGGGGTGCTTTCTCTCGATGCCGCCCGCTCGGTGACTCACGCGAACCACGCCCTGCTGCGCATGTTCCACCCGCAGGGCTATGCGGAAGGCGAGCAAATATTGCGCGGAGCACCTCTCGCGGACGTATTCCCGCCGGAAGTGCTGCAGGATCTGGAGCCGCTTTTGCGCCGCGCCGACCGCATGGGCATGACCACCAGCCAAATGGAGATGTCTCTGCAGCGCACGTCTCTCAGCGTGGCCGTGACTGTGGCCACCCTACGCCATCAGGACGAGCGCTCGGGATACGTGATCGTGTTCGAAGATCTCTCGGACCTGCTGAAGGCTCAGAAACAGGCCGCATGGCGTGAAGTGGCGCGCCGCGTCGCGCATGAGATTAAGAATCCTCTTACGCCGATCGCACTCTCCGCGGAACGCATTCAGCGTCATCTGGAACGCGGGATGCCTCTCGACAAGACCTCGCTCGATATCGTTCGTTCCTGCGCCCAGACGGTTGCCAGCGCGGTCGAAACCGTGCGAAGACTGGTGGATGATTTCTCTGCGCTGGCCCGCTTCCCGGCTTCGAATCCACATCCGGCCGACATTAATGCGGTCATCGAGAATGCGCTCTCCATGTTCAATGGCAGACTGGACGGCATATCTCTGCACAAGTCACTGGCGGCAGACTTGCCCAAAGTTATGGCCGACGCTGAGGCGATTAAGCGGGCCGTCGCCAACCTCGTGGACAATGCTGCCGAGGCTTTGCAGGATTCGCTGGTGCGCGAGATCCAGATTTCAACCTCGCTGGTAGCCAGCCGCGACGCAGTGGAAATCACGATCGCAGATACCGGGCATGGCGTTACCCGGGAGCTGAAGGAAAAACTTTTTCTGCCGTATTTCTCCACTAGAAAACGCGGGACCGGGCTTGGTCTGGCGATCGTGAGCCGCGTCATCGAAGAGCACCATGGATCCATTCGGGTGGAAGAAAACCAGCCAGTCGGAGCGCGCTTCATCGTCGAACTGCCGGTCGTTCCCGAGCCCGCGCTGACCGCGGTCACGGCACAGCATGCATAAAATTCTCATTGTTGACGACGAAACCGGCATTCGCGAATCGCTGCAGGGAGTGCTGGCAGACGAGGGCTACGAAACTGCGTCGGTGGAGAGCGGTGAAGAATGCCTCAAGCTCCTGCGGCGCGAGCACCACTATGAGGTGGTGCTGCTCGATATCTGGCTGCCCGGTATCGATGGACTGGAGACGCTGGAACGAATCCGCGAGATGGACAACCCGCCCGAAGTAATCATGATTTCCGGACATGGCACGATTGAAACCGCGGTGCGCGCCACCAAACTTGGCGCTTACGACTTCCTAGAAAAGCCGCTCTCCATCGACAAGACGCTGATCCTGGTCAAGAACGCGATCGAATCGAAGAAGCTGCGGCACGAGAACGTCGATCTGAAGAAACAGCTCCACGGCAAGAGCATGATCGTTGGCGACAGCATTCCAATGAAGGCGCTGCGCCAGCAGATAGGCCTGATGGCACCGACCAACGGCCGAGTTCTGATTTACGGCGAGTCTGGTACGGGGAAGGAACTGGTGGCCCATGCCATCCATGCGCAAAGCCTGCGCAAGGATGAAACTTTTGTCGAGGTCAATTGCGCGGCCATTCCCGAGGACTTGATCGAGAGCGAACTGTTCGGCCAGTACAAAGGTTCGTTCCCAGGAGCCGTTGACAAGGACGGGAAATTTCAAAAGGCCAACGGAGGGACGCTGTTTCTCGACGAAGTGGGCGACATGAGCCTGAAAACCCAGTCGAAGGTGCTGCGCACGCTGGATGAGCAGCGCGTCGCTCCTCTGGGCAGCGAGAAGACGATTGTCGTGGATGCGCGCATCATCGCCTCTACCAACAAAGATCTGGAAGAGGAAATCTCGCGGGGAAATTTTCGCGAAGACCTTTTTTACCGGCTGAACGTGATCCCGTTTTTCGTGCCGCCGTTGCGCGACCGGAAGGAAGACATTCCGCTGTTTGCCCGGCACTTTCTAAAAGACCTGGCCGCAACCTACGGGAGACGACCACGGGAGATTACAGATGACGCCGTCGAGGCCCTGATGCGTTATTCGTGGCCAGGTAATGTCCGCGAATTACGGAATGTGATTGAGCGCATTGTGATCATGAACCCCCTGACCACAAAATTCGACTGCAAGCATCTGCCGACGCTGGTCTATCGCGACGGCCACCGGCGTGCGGCACGCACCGAGTTCTCTACGCTGCACCAGGCGCGCGACGCCTATGAACGGGATTTCATTCTGAAGAAGCTCGACGAGAACCATGGCAACGTCACACGCGCCGCGGAAGTGTTGGGCCTGGAACGCAGCCACCTGTATCGCAAGATGAAAAC
>DATHOK010000154.1:0-10126 GCA_035484995.1 Verrucomicrobiia bacterium
AGAAATGCCGACGCTCCCGGAATCGGCACCACCGGCACATGATGACGAATAGCCAGCGAAATGAGCCGGTATCCTGGGTCGGAAATCCCGGGCATGCCCGCGTCGGTCACCAGTGCGACGCTCGCGCCCTCCTGCATTTCCTTCACCAGCTCCGCCGCGCGCGTCATCTCGTTGTGCTCGTGGTAGCTGATGGTGCGCGTCGTGATGCCGTAGTGGTTGAGCAGCTTCTGGGTATGGCGAGTGTCTTCGCAGGCGATCTGGTCCACTTCCTTGAGCACGTGCAGGGCGCGCAGTGTGATGTCTTCCAGGTTGCCGATCGGCGTCGCAACAAGATAGAGAGCTGGCCCTGGCGCGAGCGCAGACTTAGAGGCCTGCGACTGAGCGGATTCAGGCTCCTCAGTCTCGGACTCTTGAAGCTTGCGGCCAGCATCCTTCATGGCCGGAGTCTACCACCGCGGCAGCCGTAACTTCGTAGCCTCGCGAGCCGTTGTGCTATCGTACGCACGTTCCATCCGTGGAGACTTCTGCGTGACCGCCAACGATTTTCGCCGCCTCGCACTGGCTCTTCCCGAAACCGCAGAACACGCTCACATGGACCACCCGGACTTCCGCGTTGGAGGAAAGATCTTCGCCACCCTCGGCTATCCGGCCAAAGGCTGGGGCATGGTAAAGCTCACGCCGGAGCAGCAGCACTATTTCTCGAAGGACTATCCCGGCGCGTTCGTCCCTGCAAAGGGAGCGTGGGGGCGCAATGGCGCCACCAGTGTGCACCTCAAGAAAGTCAGCAAGAGAACGTTGCACAAAGCAGTCTCCGCGGCGTGGAGTAATACCGCTCCCAAGAGCATCGCGGAAGAATTCCGGAAGTAGACTTTAGCGTAAGCATCTGAAATCCCCTGAGCCTTTTACTTCATCCAAAGCGGCTTCTCGCTGGCCGCCGAAACGCGCCCATGAAATCGTCCAATTCCTGGAGAGAGAACGGCTTTTTCAGAACCGGCGATGCCGTAATAAAGGCAAACTTCTGTTTAGGATCCTTCTGACGCAGGGCTTCAATCAGTTTGGCGCCACCGGCATTAGAACTGCGCAGGAATTTCAACGCGATGAGAACAACGTCATGAGGTCCTTTGTCCGAGTAAATACGGAGCGCTTCACTGCAGTTCGGCGCCAGTCCGACTTCATAACCGAGCTTGTTGAGCATAACGCCGGTAGCTTTTAAGGCCGCATCTTCTGATTCAACCACCAGGACCTTCATGGGATCGCCCCCTGTTTCCTCCTCGAAATGTTAGACAGAAAAACAGCCCGATGAAAGAGACGACTCTGGTGCCGGGAGCATTAAAAGCCGGAGTGTCTGGATTTTCCCGTACCTATGGCTATACCAGGCAGAATTGACGCAATCGAACCCGGCCCCTAGAATCAAGGTGAAAGTGATTTTTCTTCACAAACATCCCAGAAACCATGCCTCTTTACGAATATGAATGCGAGAAGTGCGGTCACCGCTTCGAGAAAATCCAGAAATTCTCCGACAAGATGGTCAAAAAGTGTCCCGAATGCGGCGGCCGGGTCGAGCAGATGATTTCTGCGCCCGCCGTGCAGTTCAAGGGTTCGGGCTGGTACGTCACCGATTACGCGAACAAGTCCCACGCGCCCAACTCCGACGGCGGTGGAAAGGACTCGAAGAAAGAAGAAAAGTCCAAGTCGGAGGGTTCGTCGAGGGAAAGCTCACCGAAGGAGAACTCCACCAAAGGCTCATCTTCTGACAGTTCCTCGAAGGAGAGTTCCAGCAAAGAGAGCTCGACAAAAGAAAGCACGAATCGAGTCAGTTCGTCCCGCAAGCCCGACAAGTACAAGTAGGTCTTGGTTATTTAACTCCAGTTATTTTAACTCCGGCTATTTCAGCTCCCGCTCGAAGTGATCTTCAATCATGTGAAACAGGTGCTCGCGGGCATCACTGCCCGAGATGCCATGGGTCTTGTTGGGATAGATCATGAGGCGGAATTGTTTACCCGCCGCGATTAGAGAGTCAATCATCTGAATGCTGTTCTGGAAGTGCACATTGTCATCGCCCGTGCCGTGTGCCAGCATCAGCGCTCCGTGCAGATTGGCGGCGGCCTTGGTCATATCGGATTCGGCATAACTCTTCGCCTCGTTCTTCAGCAAGCCCATATAGCGCTCGGTGTAAATCGAGTCGTAGTTGACCCAATCGGTAACAGGCGCTACCGAAACTCCCGCGCGGAACCGGTGGGAGTGCGTCATGGCATAGAGCGTCATCGAACCACCGTTCGACCATCCCCATATCGCAACGCGATCCTTATCAAGCTGCGGGTACTCGGCGAGAAGCTGATCGAGCGCTGTGAGCTGATCTTTCAGTTCAATCACCCCGAACTCGTGACGAATCGCGGTCTGGAACTTCCGGTCGCGGCCCGGAGTTCCGCGATTGTCGACCGAGAAAATTGCGAAGCCCTTGCGCGCCAGGATCTCGTCGAACGGATCCTCTGGTTGTTTCAGAACTATCTGTGCCCCCGGGCCGCCGTAAATATGCACAATCAACGGAACCTTGCCGCTGGCCGGAGTTTCCGGAGGCAGCAGCAAACGTCCGTAAAGTGTCGTGCCGTCGTCCGCTTTGAACTCCAGGAACTTCGGCGAGCGCAGCCCATACTCCGTAAACTCATCGCGCGCCTGCCACAGCGAAGCACATGCGCCGCCCACTGAGCACAACGACATCCGCGGTGCTGTCAAAGGACCTGAGAAGGTCTGCTCGTAGTGCTTGCCATCGTCGGAAAACTGGCCCGAGTAAACTCCCTCATCGTGCGTGAGCTGCTGCAAGCCGGTTCCATCCAGCTTGACCGAGAAAATATGCCGTTGCCTCGGATCGCCTTTGTTCGCTGAGAAAAATACAGTGCCGGCAGATTCGTCCGCTCCCTCGATTCTCAACACTTCGTAGTCGCCTTGCGTGAGTTGCCGCTCCAGCTTTGCGGCGGCGGCGAGCGGATTCTGTTTGTCAAAGCTGTAAAGGTAGAGGTGCATGTTCCCGTCGCGCCAGCTCGGCCACAGGAACCCGCCGCTGGAATTCAGGAAACGAACCTCGGCATGGTCGAAATCGATCCACGCACCGGGAGTCGATTCTGTCAGAACGATCCGCGACCTCCCTGACTTCGCATCCACGAAATACAGGTCCATCTTGTCCTGAGTGCGGTTAAGCACTTCCGCCCAGATCACGCCGTCGCGAACCCAGCCAAAGCGCGGGATGTAAGATTCCTCATCGTTTGTCAAAGAAATCCAGCGAACCTTATCCCGGTCTGCATCCACGACGCCCAGCTTCACGACCGGATTTGGATCTCCCACCTCGGGATATTTTTCGTTGTCCACGGTCGGATGCATCGGGCTCAAGTTGACGAGAGGATAGCTTGGCACCCTGGTTTCATCCATGTGCAGAAAGACGATCTGCCGGCTGCCAGGCGACCAGAAATAATTGCTGCGCACGGCCAGTTCTTCGGTGTAAACCCAGTCGATGTCGCCATTGAACAAGTTCTCCGCGGCATCCTTGGTGAGCTGTTTCTCGTCCCCGCCGCTCGCCGGACGGACATAAAGGTTGTGCTTGCGAACATAAGAAACATGGCTGCCATCGGGGGAGAACTTGGGGTCGATGCCGGGGTCCGGTGCCGAGGTAAACTGCACGGCGGTGCCGGTAGCCAGATTAAAAAGCCAGAGCTGCCCCTGAGAATCGAAAATCAAGTGCTTCGAATCCGGAGCCCACAGGTAGGCCGCGACGTGATAGCGCGTCAGGCGCTCGCGTTCGCGCTCATCCTTCACTTTGTTTGCGTCGGGGGCCAGTGACGTCAGTTTGGCCGCACTGACCAAGATTTTCTTCTCACCTGTGACCGCGTCCATATACCACAGCCCGCCGTGTTCCCCTTCATCGTCGTGCTGCACGTAGGAGAACTTCGTCCCGTCGGGACTCCACTCCATGTTTTCGGGACCACGTCCGGTGAGCCCTCCCGGCGCAAACAATGCCTCAATGGTAAGCGGCTTCTCGGAAGAAGACGATTGCGCCCAAAGAGACGTCAACAGGCCGGTGAGCAGGATAGGAGCAAGAGCGGCGAATGAAATCTGCTTCTTCACGATGAAACCCCGGGAATAAAAAGTGGGAACGGGAGCGCAAGGCGCGAACGAAAGAGTTTACACCGGCGAGGGCCACTCGTGCGGCGGCTCAAGCTCGGGACCGAGGCCTCGGATCAGGGAGAAAGCGGCGTTTCCGCGTGTTAGAATTGAGGCTGGGCCACCTCTGGATGCTTCTAGAAATAGAAAACCTGTTGCGCCTGCAGGAAGCGGACAAGGCAATCCGCCGCCTGCAGGATGAAATCGCCGAACTCCCCAAACGCGTCGCTGCCATCGAGCATAAGCTGGCGGACACCAAAGCCCAGCTGGAAAAAGCTCAGGGTGCCGTCAAAGCCGATGAAGCCGCCCGCCGCAAATACGACACTGCAATCACAGACCTTCGCAGCAAGATCTCCAAGTACCGCGACCAGTCTCTCGATGTAAAAACCAACGAACAATACAAGGCGCTGTTGCACGAGATCCAGTTTGCGGAGAAAGAAATCGCAGCGACCGAGGACAAAATCCTCGAGCTGATGGTGAATGCGGACGCGCGCGACAAAGAAGTTAAAGCCGCCCAGGCAGAACTGAAGGCAGAAGCCGCCGAGATCGAGAAAGAGAAAGTTGAAGCTCGCCAGCGCACTGCCGAAGACGAGAAGCAACTCGCCGAGTGGCGCGCCAAGCGGGATCAGATGCGGGCCGGCGTCAACGAAGATCTCCTGCGGCACTACGAGCGCGTTTCCAAGTTTCGCGGCAGCGGCATCTCCGAAGTGCTTGATCACAAATGTATGGCCTGCCAGGTCATGCTGCGGCCGCAGACCTATAACGATGTCCGCACCGGCCAGCAAACCGTGGTTTGCGATTCCTGCCAGCGCATCCTCTACTTCAATCCCGCGAACGAAATGTTGGCGCTTGAGCCCGAACACAAACGTTCCCGGCGCCACCATCCCAAGATCGACGCTCCTCAGGCCTGGTATTACCGTCAGGAATTCGGCGACGCCGGCGAGGTTTTCGTGTGCTTCAACAATGCCTCGGGCCAGGCAACCCGTCGCGTCTTCGACATGCATACCGGCCGGCTCATTGGCGACATCCTCATCCGCGAAGGGGACTTTCGTCACGCCTTTCCGGAAGACATTACCGGCGCCATCCGCCTGAACGGAAGCTGGACGGAGCACGAAATGGAAACTTGGGGCACGGAAATGCCCATGACGGCTCTTGATTCGCTTCACGTTGATCTCGAGGCAGCACAGTACGAAATGCGTACCCGCACTTCCGGCAAGACCGACAAGCCCGCCACCATTCCCACCGAACAAGCTGCCAGCTAGGCTCCAGCGTTTAAGATTGCTGCATGCCCAAGAAGACCAGCGATCCGAGTATGCCCATCGTAAAGGTTTCCCCCCGCGGGGCGTCGCGCCTGAAAGACGGCCACGTCTGGGTCTATCGCTCCGATATCATATCGGCTGAAGACGTTCCCCCGGGCTCGCTCGTCAAAGTACTAGATCATCGCGGCCAGCCCCTCGGCGCCGCGCTCTATTCCAGCTCTTCGCAAATCGCCATCCGCCTCATTTCACGCGACCCCGTTGCCGACTTTCCGGCATTGCTTAGCCAGCGCATTGCTGAGGCCGTCACCTATCGTGAGCCCCTCGTCCACGATACCAATGCCTACCGCGTCATCTTCAGCGAAGCCGATTTCCTCCCCGGCCTCATAGTTGATCGCTACCATGACATTCTCTCGATGCAAATCCTGACTCAAGCTATGGACGCCGATATCGTGCGCCAGGCGCTGACTTCAGAGCTCACTGACAGACTGCATCCGGCGTCCATCGTCGAGCGCGTCGATCCGCGCGTCCGCCAGCTCGAGGATCTGCCGCCCCGCGCCTCTGGTCTGGTGCAGGGCGAAAAAGCCTCAACCATCTTCGCCATGAACGGCGTGCAGTTCCACTTCGACGCCCTAGAGGGCCAGAAGACGGGAGCCTTCCTCGACCAGCGCGAGAACTACGCCGCCGTTGCCCAGTACGCCCACGGAGAAGCCCTCGATGTCTTCTGCTATCAAGGAGGCTTCGCTCTTCATCTGGTCCCGCGCTGCTCGCACGTCACCGGCATCGATAGTTCCAGAGCTGCGCTCGAAGTTGCCGATCAGAATGCCGCCCTCAACCGGAGCGGCCAGAACCAGCCGGAAATCGAATGGATCGAAGCCAACGCCTTCGATCTGCTCAAGGACTACTCCGCCGCCGGCCAGCGTTACGATACGATCGTCCTCGACCCACCAGCGTTTGCCAAGAGTAAGCGCGACCTCGATGCCGCCCTCCGCGGCTATAAAGAACTCAACCTCCGCGCTCTGAAGATGTTGCGCCCCGGCGGCATCCTGGTGACCTGCTCCTGCTCCTACCACGTCAGCCAAGCCGACTTCCTGGAGATGCTGGCCGGCGCCGCCCGCGATGCCCACCGGACCCTGCGCGTGGTTGAGGTCCGCGGACAAGCTAAAGATCATCCCATCCTGCTGAATGTTCCGGAGACCGCCTATCTGAAGTGCGTGATATCAATTGTAAGTAACTGAAAAAAATGTTATTTACATATATTGATAATAATACACTCATATTTTATGCTTCTTATTTGCTAAAGCAAGCATCAAACGTGTTGAACCGGCACTGCCGAATTCCTAAGAAACCACCACAGAAGGAGATTTTGACCATGACAGTACTTACCCGTTGGGAGCCTTTCCGTGAGCTTTCAACCCTGCAAGATCGCATCAACCGCGCCTTCCGAGAGTCCTATCGCGAAGGTGGGCGGGATGAGTCCCTCACTACATCAAGCTTTGCCCCCGCCGTCGACGTTTACGAAGACGAGCACAACGTCACGTTGAAGATCGAAGTTCCGGGCATCGACGAGAAGGACATTAACGTCAACCTCGAGAACGACACTCTCACCGTGCACGGCGAGCGCAAGATCGAGAAAGAAGAGAAGGAAGAGAACTACCGACGTGTGGAGCGCGAGTACGGCAGCTTCACCCGCACCTTCACTCTGCCCCCCACCGTGGATTCCGAGAAAGTCTCGGCAACTTACGACAAGGGCGTGTTGAAGGTCAGTCTGCCCAAAAAGGCGGAAGCCAAGCCGAAGCAGATCAAGGTCAACGTGGGCGGAGCCAAAGCAGAGACCGAGAAGACCATCGAAGGCAAAGCCCCCAGCAAAGCCGCGTAAGCTGAAAATGCTTATGTAGGGACAGCCGGGGCTAAGCCAGGCGGTTTACAATCTACGGGAGGTAGCCGAAACTGACTGCCTCCCGTTTTGTTGTAGCGCCGTCTTGTTGTAGCGCCGGCAGCCTGCCCTGAGCAAAGCCGAGGGATCCCGCCGGCTGTCGTAATTGGAAATACGAAATTAAAATCAGGAGTTCCCCATGGCAATCCGTTGGGACAAATTCACCGTAAAAGCACAGGAAGCCATCCAGCGCGCCAATAATCTCGCCTCCGAAAATGGCAATCCCGAGCTCCTGCCCATTCACCTGCTCGTGGCTCTGCTCGAAGACAAAGAAGGCATCGTCGCGCCCGTGCTCGAAAAAATTGGCATCGGCCCGCAGGCAGTTCTCAGCGACCTCTATCGCGAGATCGAGAAACTCCCCAAGGTCTCCGGAGAAGGAACCCAGGCGACGCTCTCGAACGCCACCAACAAGCTGCTCGAGCAGGCCTTCAAAGAGGCTTCCAACTTCAAGGACGAGTACGTTTCCACCGAACACCTGCTGCTCGCCATCACGCATCTCAAGCAGGACGCAGCCCAGCAGATTCTGGCCCGCCACGGCGCCACGCACGATGCAATTCTGAAAGCGCTAACTGCCGTCCGCGGTTCGCAGAAAGTCACTGACCAGAATCCAGAAGCCAAATATCAGGCTCTCGAACGCTACGCCCGTGATCTGACGGAGCAAGCCCGCCGCGGCAAGCTCGACCCTGTGATTGGCCGCGACGAAGAAATCCGCCGCGTGGTCCAGGTTCTCTCCCGCCGCACGAAAAATAATCCTGTGTTAATCGGCGAACCCGGCGTAGGCAAGACGGCCATCGTCGAAGGCCTCGCCCAGCGCATCATCTCGGGTGATGTGCCCGAAGTTCTCAAGAACAAGCGCGTAGTAGCGCTCGACCTGGGAGCGATGCTGGCCGGAGCCAAGTATCGCGGGGAATTCGAAGACCGCCTCAAGGCTGTCTTGAAAGAGATCGAAGACTCCCAGGGCCAGGTCATTCTATTCATCGACGAACTGCACACGCTGGTCGGCGCGGGAGCCGCTGAAGGCGCCATCGATGCCTCCAACATGCTGAAGCCCGCACTGGCGCGAGGCGAGCTGCGAGCCATCGGCGCCACCACGCTCAACGAATACCGCAAATACATAGAAAAAGACGCTGCCCTCGAGCGCCGCTTCCAAATTGTTTTTGTCGGCGAGCCCAATGTCGAGGACACCATCGCCATTCTTCGCGGTCTGAAAGAGAAATACGAGGTGCATCACGGAGTTCGCATCAAAGACTCGGCAATCGTCGCCGCCGCTACGCTTTCGCATCGCTATATCTCCGACCGATTTCTGCCTGACAAGGCCATCGACCTGGTCGACGAAGCCGCTGCCTCAATTCGCATCCAGATCGATTCGCTTCCTACCGATATCGATCAACTCGAGCGCCGCGCTACGCAGCTCGAAATCGAGAAGCAGGCGCTGAAAAAAGAGGACGATGCCAACTCCCGCGAGCGTCTATCCGTCATCGAAAAGGAACTAGCAGGCATCCGCGAGAAATCTACGGCCCTCAAGGCAAATTGGAAAAAGGAAAAGGATCTGATCGCCCGCTCTCGCGAGCTGAAAGAGAAAATCGAGAAGCTCAAGATCGAAGAACAGGGTGAAGAGCGCAAAGGCAACCTGCAGCGCGTCGCCGAAATCCGTTACGGATTGCTGCGGCAAGCCGAGGAAGAGTTAAAGCAACTGTCGGCCAAAATCGACAACAAAGCCGCGGGCGCTCCACGCATGCTGAAAGAAGAAGTGGACGAAGAAGACATCGCCCGCATCGTCTCCAAGTGGACCGGCATCCCTGTCTCGAAAATGCTCGAGGGCGAGGTGAAAAAGCTGGTCACCATGGAGGACCGCCTGCGCCACCGCGTCATCGGCCAGGACCAGGCTCTCGAGCGCGTCTCCAACGCCATTCGCCGGTCCCGCGCCGGACTCAGCGACCCCAAGCGTCCCATCGGCTCATTTATTTTCCTCGGTCCAACCGGCGTCGGCAAAACGGAACTCGCCCGCGCTCTCGCTGAATTTCTTTTCGACGACGAGCGCGCCCTGCTGCGCATCGACATGTCCGAATACATGGAGAAGCATTCGGTCGCCCGCTTGATCGGCGCGCCTCCGGGCTACGTCGGCTATGAAGAAGGAGGCCAGCTCACCGAACAGGTGCGCCGCCGCCCATACGCGGTCGTGCTCTTCGATGAAATCGAGAAGGCGCACCCGGATGTCTTCAACGTTCTACTGCAGGTGATGGACGACGGCCGCCTCACCGACGGCAAGGGCCGCGTCGTTGACTTCAAAAACACGATTCTGATCATGACCTCGAACATCGGGTCGAGTTATCTGCAAGCCGACCACGTGCAAACGCCGGAAGAATTCGAGAAGGCCAGTGAGCAGGTGATGAACGCGCTGCACGGCCACTTCCGCCCCGAGTTCCTGAACCGCGTCGACGACATCATCGTCTTCGCGCCACTCGGCAAGGAACAGTTGGTCAAGATTATCGAGCTGCGCCTCGAAGATGTGCGCCGCCTGCTGGCCGATCGCAAGATTTCGATCGAACTCTCCGACGCTGCCAAGGACATGCTCTTCACCCAAGGCTACGACGCGAACTTCGGCGCCCGTCCGCTGAAGCGCGCCATCCAGAAACTGGTGCAGGATCCGCTTGCTCTCAAGATTCTGGACGGCGAAATCCTGCACGGCGACCACGTTATAATCGATGCCGACAAGAAAGCCGGCAAGATGAAATTCGAAGTCAGCAAGCGTGTAGGAGAAAAAGAGCCAGTAAAGGCGAAG